>NZ_JBFUMO010000922.1:0-1561 GCF_054049355.1 Roseateles sp. P5_E11
ACCAGGTGCAGGCGCCTTCTTCGGCGCTCAGGACATTGCGGCGCAGGCCGGCAAAGAGTTCGCGGCCTAGGCCGTGGGCATTGACGTCGGCTTCGTCCGGATCGAGCGTCGCCACCTCGCGGGCCGCCCAATCGGCCTCGTCGACCAGGGCGGCCAGCGTGCCGGTCTGCGCGCAAACGCGCACGACGTCGCCATCACGCAGCTTGGCCAGCGGCCCACCGGCCAGGGCCTCGGGGCTGACGTGGATGGCCGCGGGCACCTTGCCCGAGGCACCGCTCATGCGGCCGTCGGTGACCAGCGCCACCTTGAATCCCTTGCCCTGCAGCACGGCCAGCGGCGGCGTCAGCTTGTGCAGTTCGGGCATGCCATTGGCGTGCGGGCCCTGGAAGCGCACGACGACGATGACGTCGCGCTCCAGCTCGCCGTTCTTGAATGCGGTCAGCATGGCTTCCTGCGTCGTGAAGATGCGGCAAGGCGCCTCCACGGTGTGGCGATCCTCGGGCACCGCCGAGACCTTGATGACGGCGCGGCCGAGGTTGCCGGCCAGCAGCTTGAGGCCACCGGTGGCGCTGAAAGGCGCGGCGGCCGTGCGCACGACACCGTCGTCGCCACTGGCGGCCGGCAGCGGCTCGCGCACCACCTCGCCGCTCTGGCCCACCGCCCGCGGCACGAAGGCATAGGGGCGCAGGCTGTCGCCGGCGACTGAGATGACGTCCTCGTGCATCAGGCCGGCGTCCATCAGCTCACGGATGACGAAGCCCGGGCCGCCGGCGGCCTGGAACTGGTTCACGTCTGCACTGCCATTGGGGTAGACGCGCGACAGCAAGGGCACGACGGCGGACAGGTCGGAGAAGTCCGTCCAGTCGATCAGGATGCCGGCCGAGCGGGCGACGGCGACCCAGTGGATCAGGTGGTTGGTCGAGCCGCCAGTGGCGAGCAATGCCGCCATCGCGTTGACGATGCAGCGCTCGTCGACGAGGTGGCCGATGGGTTTGGCGGCCCGGCCCGCCACGCGGCCGCTGATGTTGATCGCCGTGGCGACAGCCTCGCGCGTCAGCGCCGTGCGCAGGTCGTCGTGCGGATGCACGAAGGCGCTGCCCGGCGTGTGCAGGCCCATGGCCTCCAGCAGCATCTGGTTGCTGTTGGCSGTGCCGTAGAAGGTGCAGGTGCCGGSRCCGTGRTAGGCCGCCTGCTCGCTCTTCAGCAACTCGTCGCGGCCGACCTTGCCCTGGGCGTAGAGCTCGCGCACCTTGGCCTTGTCGCTGTTGGAGATGCCCGAGCTCATCGGCCCGGCGGGCACGAAGACGCAGGGCAGATGGCCGAAGTGCAGTGCGCCGATCAACAGGCCCGGCACGATCTTGTCGCAGATGCCCAGCAGCAGGGCCGCATCGAAGACGTCATGCGTCAGCGCTATTGCCGTGCCCATCGCGATGGTGTCGCGCGAGAACAGGCTCAGCTCCATGCCGGGCAGGCCTTGCGTCACACCATCGCACATCGCCGGCACGCCGCCCGCGACCTGCACCGTGGCGCCCAGACGGTGCGCCTCGGCTCGGATCTGCTC
>NZ_JBFUMO010000923.1:0-1558 GCF_054049355.1 Roseateles sp. P5_E11
CTGCCGCCCAGGCCCTGGCCCAGCCACTCGCCGCGGCCGAAGGCGATCAGGCTGTGCGTCAGCTGGTAGGCCTTGCCTTGGGCGTACTTCTCGTCCCAGGGGTTCAGGTAGGCAAAGATGCGCTCGCGGCGGAACTCGCTGAAGCTGATCATCAACACGAAGGCTCCCACCAGCACCAGCGTGATGAGCAGGAACATGCGGCCGTTGACGCCGCCCAGGAACAGGATGCCCATCGCGATGGCCGCGATGACCATGAAGGCGCCCATGTCGGGTTCAGCCAGCAGCAGCAGGCCGATGAAGGCCAGCGAGATCGCGATCGGCGTGACGGCCTGGAAGAAGTTCTCCCGGGCGTCCATCTTGCGCATCATGTAGTTGGCCGCGTACAGGGCGATGCCGAACTTGGCCAGCTCCGAGGGCTGGAAGTTCATGACACCCAGCGGAATCCAGCGCCGCGCGCCGTAGACGACCTTGCCTATGCCAGGGATCAGCACCGCGACCAGCAGCACCAGGGCGGCGACGAAAACCCAGGGCGCCCAGCGCTCCCAGATGGCTACGGGGATCTGCACGGTGACGAGCCCCGCGACCAGCGCGAAGCCGATGGCGATCATGTGGCGCGTCAGGAAGTGCGTCGGCAGGTATTTGGCGAAGCGCGGGTTGTCGGGCAGCGCGATGGAGGCCGAATAGACCATCAAGAGGCCAAAGGCCATCAGCGCGAGCACCACCCACACCATGGTGATGTCGAAGCCCTGCAACTGCGTCGGCCGGCCGGCCGAAGTCGACACCCAGTCGCGCACCGGCACGCTGGCATCCTCGGCGTCGCTCTTTTTCCAGAGCGACTGCAGCCTGGCGGTGAAGCCGTTCAAGACCGCAGTCATTGATGCACCCTTCGCGCTGCGCGCTGTCCCGCCGAGCGGGAGCGAGCTTGCTTGGGACGGCCCGGCGCGGCGCTCATAGCGCCACCCCGCGTTCGTCGGCGAGACCCTGCACCGTGGCGACGAAGACCTCGGCGCGGTGGGCGTAGTTGCGGAACATGTCCAGGCTGGCGCAGGCGGGGGACAGCAGCACGCTGTCGCCGCTCTGGGCCTGCTGCAGGCACCAGGTCGTGGCGGCCTCCAGCGTCGCGTGGTGCTGCATGGCAATGCCGGTGTTGGCCAGCGCTGCTTCAATCTGAGGCGCATCGCGACCGATCAGCGCCACGGCGCGGGCATGGCGGGCAACACCATCGGCCAGTGGCGCGAAGTCCTGGCCCTTGCCATCGCCGCCGAGGATGAGGACCAGCTTGGCCGGCGCGCGGTCGGCACCCAGGCCGGAGATCGCGGCGACAGTGGCGCCAACATTGGTGCCCTTGGAATCGTCAAAGAACTCGACGCCATCGATGCTGCCAACGGGCTCGACGCGATGCGGCTCGCCGCGATATTCGCGCAGGCCGTGCAGCATGGGGGCCAGCTCGCAGGCGGCCGCCGTCGCCAGCRCGAGTGCCGCCAGCGCATTGGCGGCGTTGTGGCGGCCGCGCACACGCAGCGCGTCGGCCGGCATCAGGCGCTGGATGATGAGGGGC
>NZ_JBFUMO010000924.1:0-1554 GCF_054049355.1 Roseateles sp. P5_E11
TTGCAGCACCAGGTCCTGGCTGGCCGGTGCGACGTCGGCTTCTGAAGCATCGCCTGGGAGCAGGCGCACGCTTTCGGGTAGGGCAGTGCGCGCGGCGGCCAGGCGCTCGGGCAGCAGTTCGATGCCGGTCAGGTGCGCGGGCAGCAGCCCCAGGCGCAGCAGGTCCAGCAGATTGCCACCGGCACCGCAGCCCACTTCGGTCGCTTGCCAGTCGGCCGGGCGCCCGGGATGTCGGGCAAGCAAGGTCAGCAGCACACGCTGGCGCTCCTGCCACGTCCGCCAGACCTCGGGCCGCAACAGGCAGTAGCGGTCGCCACCCTCTGCGCGGGCCTTGCGGCGGGCGTAGCGCTGCGCGATCTGGTCGAGCTCGCTCACGACAGGGCCTCGATGAAGCGGGCGGCGAGAACCGGATAGGCGTGATGCGCCATCGCGAAGGCACGACCTCGCTCACCCATCTCGGCGCGCTGCTCGGGCGTCAGCGCCGCCAGCTTCAGCAGGCCCTGGGCCACGGCGTCGGCGTCTTCAGGCGCGACCGTCAATCCGGCGCCGGCCTCGGCGACCGGGTCGTTGCCCGCCTCGACCGAATGCAGCACGGCACGACCGGCCATCAGGTAGTCGATGAGTTTGTTGGGCGCGATGCCGAAGCGGTAGATGGGCGTGCGCTGCCAGCCGATGTAGGCGATGTCGAAGTGGCTCAGCAGCGTCGGGATCTGGGCTTTGGGAATGGGAGCGAAAAAGCGCACTTGCTTCAGCCCCTCGGCGTCGGCGCGCCCGGCCAGGCGTGTCGCCTCGTGCCCGCTGCCCACCAGCACGAAGCTGATCGGCCGATCGCGCAGCTTGGCGGCTGCATCCAGAAGCACGTCGAGCGCATTGGGCAGGCCCATGGAGCCGGCATAGCCGACGATGACGCGACCGGCCGCGCGCTCCGCGTCGAGATGCGCCGACAGCGTCACACCGAGTGGCGCCGATTCACCCTGCCATTCCTCTGGCGCAAAGCCATTGGGCACGATGCGCAGCTTGTTCAGATCCAGGCCCTTTGAAGCCATGTGCTCGTGCACGCAGGGCAGCATGGAGACGACGACATTGGCATCTCGATACGCATCCACTTCCGCCTTGCCGCACATCAGCGCGAAAGGGTGACGCGGCGACATGCCGGACAGCTCGATCAGCGACAGCGGCCAGAGATCGTGCACCTCGTAGACCAGCTTGGCCTTGGCCAGTCGTGCCAGCTTCCTGGCGACCCAGACATCCATGGGATAAGTGCTCGACGCGATCACGGCATCAGGCCGGAACTCGCGCGTCAGCCGCCATGCGTCGGCGCGCAACTGGCGCAGGAAGGACAGGATGTTGCGCAAGCGGCCCACGCCGTTGCCCTGGTAGCTGGGCACCGGCAGCCAGCGGTAGCGGATGCCATCGATGATCTCCTCGACCGGTTGGCCGGGCACCTCGGGCTGTACGGCGCGCACATGGGAGTAGCTGGCCGCGACGATGGTGACCTCGTGACCCGCCCTCACCCATTCACGGGCCAGGTAGTAGGGTCGGAACTCCATGCCG
>NZ_JBFUMO010000925.1:0-1549 GCF_054049355.1 Roseateles sp. P5_E11
GTTCGAGGGCGAGAAGGTGTCTTTCAGCGCCGGCGTGCCCACCGTCTGGCTGGGCCTGCTGAACTACGTCAAGGCCAACAACCTGAAGTTCTCGACCTTCAAGCGCACCGTCATCGGTGGCTCGGCCTGCCCGCCGGCGATGATGAAGTCGCTGCAGCAGGACTACGGCGTCGAGGTCATCCATGCCTGGGGCATGACCGAGATGTCGCCGCTGGGCACGCTGTCCAAGTTGACGACACGCCAGCTCGACCTGCCACCCGAACAGCAGCAGCGCCTGCTGGAGAAGCAGGGCCGCGTCATCTACGGCGTGGACATGGCCGTCATCGACGACGAAGGCCGCTCCCTGCCCTGGGACGGCCAGAGCTCGGGCAATCTGGTCGTGCGTGGCCACTGGGTGATCGCCCAGTACTACAACCACGACGAGTCGCCCCTGGTGAGTGTGGATGGCGAGCCAGGCTGGTTTCCGACCGGTGACGTGGCCACCATCGACGCCGACGGCTTCATGCAGATCACCGACCGCAGCAAGGACGTCATCAAGTCCGGCGGCGAATGGATCAGCTCCATCGATCTCGAGAACATCGCGATGGCCCACCCGGCCGTGCACGAGGCCGCCGTTATCGCTGCCAGGCACCCCAAATGGGACGAGCGGCCGCTGCTGGTCGTCGTGAAGAAGCCCGACGCGACATTGACGCGCGAAGAGTTGTTGGCCTTTTACGAGGGCCGCATCGCCAAGTGGCAGGTCCCGGACGACGTTGTCTTCGTTTCCGAAATTCCGCATACGGCCACTGGCAAGGTGCAGAAGCTCAAGCTGCGCGACCAGTTCCTGAGCCACAAGCTCCCGACGGCATGAGCGCGATGACCGGTCAGGGGTAAGCCCGGGACTGCGGCGTGGCCGCGCTGGATTAACTTCCGTTCACATTCAGACCCACAACAGGAGACAAGCATGTTCGACATCACTTCGGCCCATGTCCCACGCCTAACGCGCGCATTCACGGCAGTCGCCGTGCTGGCCTTGGCGGCCGGGGCCGCCCAGGCGCAGAAGGGCGAGACAGTCAAGCTGGCCTATATCGACGCGTTGTCCGGGCTGATGGGCCCGGTGGGCCAGAACCAGGTCAAGACCTTCCAGTTCCTCGGCGAGAAGACCAACAAGAGCAACCCCGCCGGCGTGAAGTTCGAGATCGTCACCTTCGACAACAAGCTCAGCCCCGCCGAATCGCTGAACCTGCTGAAGGCCGCGGCCGACCAGGGCATCCGCTACATCATGCAGGGCAATGGCTCCAGCGTGGCGCTGGCCCTGAGCGACGCCGTCAGCAAGCACAACGAGCGCAACCCGGGCAAGGAAATCCTCTACCTGAACTACTCGGCGGTGGACCCCGACCTGACCAACAGCAAGTGCAGCTACTGGCACTTCCGCTTCGACGCCGACACGTCCATGAAGATGGAGGCGCTGACGACGTTCATGAAGGACCAGGCCGACGTCAAGAAGGTCTTTCTGCTGAACCAGAACTACGCCCACGGCCACCAGGTCGCCAAATACGCCAAGGAGATG
>NZ_JBFUMO010000926.1:0-1547 GCF_054049355.1 Roseateles sp. P5_E11
GGCCAAGGGTGTCGAGAGCCGCGCCCATGCGCGCGAGCTGTTGCGCCTGGGCTGCCGCCTCGGCCAGGGCAACGGCATCGCGGCGGCCATGCCCGGGCCGGCCCTGCCGGGCTGGATGCAAGCCTTTGCCAACAGCGACTGGATTGCGCAGTTGCGCAGCCCGTCCCAGGCCAATCTCTAAAATCCACGGGTGATCCCGCCCGGCTTTATTCAGGACCTGCTCTCCCGCGTCGACATCGTCGACGTGGTGGGTCGCCATGTCGAGCTCAAAAAGGCGGGCATCAACCACAAGGGTCTGTGCCCCTTCCATGGGGAAAAGTCGCCGAGCTTCATCGTCAGCCCGAGCCGCCAGACCTACCACTGCTTCGGCTGCGGCGTGCACGGCAATGCCATCGGCTTCCTGATGGAACACACCGCTGCGACCTTTGTCGAAGCGGTGGAGGACCTGGCCCAGCAGGTCGGCATGCAGGTGCCGCAGGACGAACGCAGCCCCGAACAGCGCGAGCGCGCCAAAGCCGACAAAGCCAGGCAGCAGAGCCTGACCGATGTGCTGGCCCGCGCGGCGGAGTTCTACAAGGCCCAGCTGCGCCAGGCGCCCCGGGCCGTCCAGTACCTGAAGGGCCGCGGCCTGACCGGCCAGATCGCAGCCCGCTTCGGCCTTGGCTATGCGCCCGAAGGCTGGCGTTCGCTGGCCAGCGGCTTCCCCTCATACGACGATCCGCAACTCGTCGAATCCGGCCTGGTGATTTCGCCCGACGTCGAGCCCGGCGAGGATGCCAAGCGCTACGACCGCTTCCGCGACCGCATCATGTTTCCCATCCGCAACGTGCAAGGCGAGGTCATCGGCTTCGGCGGCCGTGTGCTGGACAAGGGCGAGCCCAAATACCTGAACTCGCCCGAGACGCCCGTCTTCATCAAGGGCCGCGAACTCTACGGCCTCTACGAAGGCCGCCAGGCAATGCGCCAGCGCGGCCATGCCCTGGTCGTGGAAGGCTATATGGATGTCGTCGCCCTCGCTCAATACGGCATCGGCAATGCCGTTGCAACGCTGGGCACGGCTTGCACGGCCGAGCATGTGCACAAGCTCTTCCGGCATACGGACATGGTCGTTTTCAGCTTTGACGGCGACGCCGCTGGCCGCCGCGCTGCCGGCCGGGCGCTTGAAGCCGCCCTGCCCCACGCGACCGAAACCCACGCCGTCAAATTCCTGTTCCTGCCCACCGAGCACGACCCGGACTCCTATGTCCGCGAGCTGGGCGCGGAGGCTTTCGAACGCTGCATCGAGAGTGCCGTGCCGCTGTCGCGCCAGCTCATCACGGTCGCCGCCGAGGGCTGCGACCTCGGCACACCCGAAGGCCGCGCCCGCATGTTGAACCAGGCCAAGCCCCTCTGGGCCCTGCTGCCGGAAGGTCTGTTGCGCCGCCAGCTGCTCGGCGAACTCGCCCGCCAGGGGCAGCTGCCCGAGGCCGAGCTGCAAGCGCTGTGGCTGGGCGCACCCGCACCTGCCGCGGGTGCCACCAAGGAGACGGCGGCACCCGCCGAAAAGC
>NZ_JBFUMO010000927.1:0-1544 GCF_054049355.1 Roseateles sp. P5_E11
CCTTCACGCAATACGCCTACCGGGCCATCGACATCGAGGGCAAGAAGCCGTCGACGCTGGTGTCGGAAGAACCGACCGACGATCCCGTCGGCCCGTCACCTGAAAGCGAGCACGGCAAGGAGGTCATGGGCACGCTGCTGGAGAACGTCACCATCAGCCATTGCTCGCGCGTGGCCGGCTACTTCCGCGGCGACGGGCTCGTCATCCGCAACTCCCTCATCAGCGACACCGGCACCGAGGGCATCTATGTCATCGGCTCGTCGGACGTGCTGCTGGAGCGCAACCTCATCCGGCGCAACAACGTGGAGAAGTTGACCGGCTATTTCCCGGCAGCGGTGAAGATCTTCAACCAGTCCTACCGCGTCACCGTGCGCGACAACCTCATCGTCGAGCAGCCGAACTCCAATGGTGTCTGGTACGACGTGGGCAATGTCGGCGGCGCGTTCGTCAACAACTACGTCGAGGGCACGATGGCGGGGCTGTTCTTCGAGATCAGCAAGGGCGTGACTGTGGCCGGCAATGTGTTCGTGAACAACCAGCAGGGCATCCGCATCCTGAACAGCGCGGGCGCCAAGGTGCACCACAACACCTTCTTCAATTCGCCGGTGCTTATCGATCGCAACGAGCGCAGCGCCCAGGGCGATCACTTCGGCTGGCATCCGCAGACGGGGCCAGATGTCAATGAGCGCGTCGGCCATGTGTTCGAGGGCAACCTGCTGGTGGCAGACGCCGGCCTCAAGGGCCCGCTGCTGCGCTTCGAACAAGCACGTGTCACCTGCGCCAAGGTGACCCAGCCGATGGCCCAACGCGTCGATGGCAACCTCTACCTGCGTGCCGGTGGCGCGGGCCAGCCTCTGGTCAGTTGGGCACCGGCGGCAGGGACGGACTGCCAGACGCAATTCGCCAGCCTCGACGACTTCCGGCAGGCCGTGCCGGGTATGGAAGCCAAGGGCAGGGCGCTACTGCCCTACGAAGGAGCTGTGTTCCGCAGCCCGGAGCTGCGCCGCTTTGAACTCGCTCGTGTGCCGGAGGGCGTTCAGCCGCTGCCGGTGCCAGGGGAGATACGCAAACTGCTCGGTTGGGAGGCAACGCATTTGCCGGGCGCGCTGCCGGCCAGCTCGCGCTGAGGGCGCTCCGGCCCGAGCCTCCTAGTGGCGCTTGCGCCAGGCATCTACCACACGCTCCGTCAGCGCATCGGTCTCGCGCTGTTCGTCGGCGCTCAGCGCCGGCGGCGCCCAGCGCCCTTGGCGCATCATCTTCTCGACGTTCTCCATCGAATCGCGGCTTTCCTTGGTCGCCGCCGGGCCGGACATTTCAGTCAGGATGCGCAGCCACGCTTCCTTGTAGGCCTGCCGCTGCATCGCCGTCTCGCCCAGCGCGCCGAATGAATGGACGTAGGTCGACAACGCCTCCAGGTCGCCGTCCTCGGCGGTCTGCCGCACCTCGCGTTGCAGCTTGCCGAGCAGTTCCGGTGCGGCGACGGCCTGGTTGGCATGGGCGTTGAGCCACAGCAGGTACGCCAGCGCCATGCCAGGGAGCTCTCC
>NZ_JBFUMO010000928.1:0-1542 GCF_054049355.1 Roseateles sp. P5_E11
GGGGCGGCCTGCGGTGTGTTCGTTGGCGACACGCTGCTGATGACTGCGGCTGCCGCTGGCGGCGCGTCGCTGCTGATGGCCAGCCCGCAGATCTTCTTTGTCGTGAAGATGGTCGGCGCGATCTACCTCGGCTGGATCGGCATTCAGCTGCTGCGCGGCGCGATGCGCACGTGGCGCGGTGAGGCCAGCACGGACGAGGCGCCGCGCCTCGTCGACGCGAGCCAGCCGTTCAAGAAGGCCCTGGTCGTCAGCCTGCTGAACCCCAAGGCCATCGCCTTCCTGCTGTCCTTCTTCATCCAGTTCGTCGACCCGGCCTATCCGCATCCGGCGCTGACCTTCCTGATCCTGGGTTCCATCATCCAGGTGCTGAGTTTCATCTATCTCTCGACGCTGATCTTTGCCGGCGCCCGCCTGGCCGCCGCCTTCCGCGCGCGCCGCCGGCTGTCCAGCACTGCCAACGCCAGCGTCGGCGCACTTTTCGTTGGGTTCGGGGCCAAGCTGGCCACGGCCACTCTCTAAGCAGACCGCCATGCCGAAACGTACAGACCTAAAAACCATCCTCATCATCGGCGCGGGTCCGATCATCATTGGCCAGGCCTGCGAGTTCGACTACTCCGGCGCCCAGGCCTGCAAGGCGCTGCGCGAGGAGGGCTACAAGGTCGTCCTGGTCAACAGCAACCCCGCGACGATCATGACGGACCCGGACACGGCGGACGTCACCTACATCGAGCCCATCACCTGGCAGGTGGTCGAGAAGATCATCGCCAAGGAGCGCCCTGACGCGGTGCTGCCGACGATGGGCGGCCAGACCGCGCTGAACTGCGCGCTGGACCTGCACAAGCACGGCGTGCTGGCCAAGTACAACGTCGAGATGATCGGCGCCAACGAGCATGCCATCGAGAAGGCCGAGGACCGCCTCAAGTTCAAGGACGCGATGACCAAGATCGGCCTGGGCTCGGCCCGGTCCGGCATCGCGCACTCGCTGGAAGAAGCCTGGGCCGTGCAGAAGCGCATCCACGCCGAGATCGGTGGCGCGGGTTTCCCGATGGTCATCCGCCCCAGCTTCACGCTCGGCGGCTCGGGCGGCGGCATCGCCTACAACCCGGAAGAGTTCGAGACCATCTGCAAGCGTGGCCTGGACCTCTCGCCGACCAACGAACTGCTCATCGAAGAGAGCCTGATCGGCTGGAAGGAGTACGAGATGGAGGTCGTCCGCGACAAGGCGGACAACTGCATCATCGTCTGCTCCATCGAGAACCTCGACCCGATGGGCATCCACACCGGCGACTCCATCACCGTGGCGCCGAGCCAGACGCTGTCGGACAAGGAATACCAGCTGCTGCGCAACGCCAGCATCGCCATCCTGCGCGAGATCGGCGTGGACACCGGCGGCTCCAACGTGCAGTTCTCCATCAACCCGAAGGACGGCCGCATGGTCGTCATCGAGATGAACCCGCGCGTGTCGCGCTCCTCGGCGCTGGCCTCCAAGGCGACGGGCTTCCCCATCGCCAAGATCGCCGCCAAGCTGGCCGTGGGCTACAC
>NZ_JBFUMO010000929.1:0-1538 GCF_054049355.1 Roseateles sp. P5_E11
TGCCGGTGCGGCCGAAGCCGGTGATGACCTCGTCGACGACGAACAGGATGTCCAGCTCGCGCGCCGCGTCGGCCATCGCCTTCAGCCAGCCTGGCGGCGGCACGATGACGCCGCCGGAACCCTGGATGGGCTCGCAGAAGAAGGCGGCGACGTTCTCCGCGCCAAGCTCGGCGACCTTGGTGCGCAGCGAGGTGACGGAGGCGGCGATCAGCGCCTGCGCGTCGGCGCCGTTCTCATGGCGGTAGGGGTTGGGTGACGGGATGTGGTGCTGCGTGGCCAACGGCAGGTCGAAGCCGCGGTGGAAGACCGGCAGCGCGGTCAGCCCCGCGCCGGTCGAGGACGAGCCGTGATAGCCCCGCTGCAGCGCGATGAAGTGCTTCTTGGTGGGCCGGCCGGTGTTGTTGTAGTACTGGACGATGAAGCGCACGGCGGCGTCGACCGATTCCGAGCCGCCCAGCGTCAGGTAAGCGCGGGTCAGCGAGGCCGGCGTGATCTCGACCAGCTTGGCCGCCAGGCGAATGGCCGGCTCGCTGGCGAAATGGAAGTAGCCGGTCGCATAGGGCAGGCGGCGCATCTGCTCGACGGCGGCCTGCACGACGCTCTCCTGGCCGTAGCCGACGTTGACGCACCACAGGCCCGCGAAGGCGTCGAGCAGTTCGCGCCCCTGGGCATCCTGCAGCCAGACGCCGTGGCCTGAGCTCAGCACCATCGGGCCGCGCTCCTCGTGCCGGCGCCACGGTGCCACGGGGTGGATGAGATGCGCGCGGTCCAGGCCGGCCAGCGCAGCGTGCTGTTCCGGGGTGGTGATGGCGGCTCGGGCGGCGGTTTGGGCGAGGGGGAGGGCGGTCATGAGCAGCGTGTTGCAGTGGATGGCTGACGCTCAGTTTGGGCGTTCGGCCTCGCCGGTGCGTGCTGCATTGGCCGCTCGCGGCAGCGTCTTGCGCTGAACTGAGGGCCGTCACGGCAGAAGCTGCCGCTCGCGTTCAATAGCCTTTGCCGCGGTCCACCAGGCCCACCAGCGGCAGGCCCGCTTCGAAGCGCCGCAGGTTGTCCAGCACCACCGCAGCCGCGGTATCCGGCTGCGTCATGCTGGCGATGTGCGGCGTGATCTGCACGCGCGGATGGCGCCACAGCGGGTCGTCCGCCGGCAGGGGCTCAGGGTCGGTCACGTCGAGCACGGCTTCACCGAGGCGACCATCGTCGAGGGCGCGCAACAGGTCCGCGCTCACCAGCTGCGGGCCGCGGCCGACGTGAACCAGCGCCGCGCCGCGCGGCAGCACGTCGAACAAAGTGCTGTTCAGCAGGCCGCGCGTCGCGTCGGTCAGCGGCAGCAGGCAGACGAGGATGTCGCTGCGGCGCAGGAAATCCGTCCGCTCCGCCTCGCCGGCAAAGCACCGCAAGCCGTCAATGCTGCGCGGGCTGCGGCTCCAGCCGGCACAGTCGAAGCCCAGGCCACGCAGCGCCTGTAGCACGGCTTCGCCCAGCGAGCCCAACCCCAGCACGCCGACGCGGCACTGCGCTGCGGTGCGCACCGGCAG
>NZ_JBFUMO010000930.1:0-1533 GCF_054049355.1 Roseateles sp. P5_E11
GCCTTGTTGGGTTCCAGCGCCATGTAGGTCAGCGCGCGCTCGATGGCGCCGCGCTTGACGGCGTCCTTTTCCTTGTCGGGGTCGGGCACGCGGTCGTCGATGGCCAGCACCATCTCGGGCGAGGTGCCCCAGCTGACTTGCGGGCGGATCTGCGCGGCGTCGAGCTCGACGACCTTGTCGAAATGGGCGCCGGGATCCGAATGCAGCGTGCGCCAGTAGGCGACGGCCTGGTCCCACTCCACGCCCTGCGGGGAGAAGGGGCGGCCTTTCACGTAGGCAATGGTCGTTTCGTCCACGCCGATGAGCCCGGCGCGCGCACCGGCCTCGATGGCCATGTTGCAGACGGTCATGCGACCTTCCATCGAGAGTGAGCGGATAGCGGCGCCCGCAAACTCGATGGTGTAGCCATTGCCGCCAGCCGTGCCGATCCTGCCGATGATGGCCAACACGATGTCCTTCGCGCCGACGCCCTTGGGGCATTGGCCTTCGACCTTGACGAGCAGGTTCTTGGCCTTCTTGGCCGACAGTGTCTGCGTGGCCAGCACATGCTCGACCTCGCTGGTGCCAATGCCATGCGCCAGCGCGCCGAAGGCCCCGTGCGTGGAGGTGTGGCTGTCGCCGCAGACGACGGTCATGCCCGGCAGCGTCGCGCCCTGCTCGGGGCCGATGACGTGCACGATGCCCTGGCGCTTGTCGTTCATCTTGAACTGCGTGATGCCGACGCGGTCGCAGTTGGCGTCCAGCGTGTCGACCTGCAGGCGCGAAATCGGGTCGGCAATGCCTTGCGAGCGATCCGTCGTCGGCACGTTGTGATCGCTAACAGCGAGGTTCGCGCTCAGACGCCAGACCTTGCGGCCGGCCAGGTCCAGGCCTTCAAAGGCCTGCGGGCTGGTCACCTCATGCACGAGGTGGCGGTCGATGTAGAGCAGTGCCGTGCCATCCGGCTCGGAGTGCACGACATGCTCATCCCAGAGCTTGTCGTAGAGGGTTCTTGAAGTCATTGCTTCTCTCGAGGAATCAGGGTGTCCACGAAGCGTTGCACCACGGTGGGCAGACGCTGCTGGCGCAGCACACCCAATACATATTCGCGCTCGGCCCACGGCTCTTCAAGCCGCAGGCAGCGCACGCCGAAKACGCGCGTGAAGCGCTCGGCCGGTTGCTCGGGCAGCACGGCCACGCCCAGGCCAGCCTCGACGAGCTGGGCGATGGCATCAAAGCCACGCACCTGCCAGCGCGCATTGAGCGTCTTGCCACGGGCCGCTGCCTGTTCGCGCATCAACTCCTGGGCACTGGCGCCGGCGTGCAGGCCAATGAGGTCGTAGGCCAGCAGGTCGTCGAAGGTGACTTCCTCGCGCTGGGCCAGCGGGTGCTTCAAGGGCACGAGCGCCGCGAGGCGACCATGCGCAAACGTCCACGTCTGCAGCCGGTTGTCCAGCAGAGGCGGCGAGAACACACCGATGTCGGCACGCCCTTCCGCCACCGCGGCCTGGGCCTCGGCGCTGGTCAGGTCTTCCAGGCTGATGCGGATCTGGC
>NZ_JBFUMO010000931.1:0-1528 GCF_054049355.1 Roseateles sp. P5_E11
GGATAGCACAGGGCCTCCTTGAGGGATCCTGTCGGGATGTAGCTCTTCTGGGGGATGAACATCAACTTGGCGTTGGTGGGCGTGGAAAGTCCCCCGCCTCCATGTGGCCAAAGGCCGGCCACCGCACGCAACAACGTGCTCTTCCCGACGCCCGAGGGGCCACGCACCAGCCACTTCTGGTCGCCACCAATCTTCCAATTGCCGATGGTGCTCAAGGTCTGGCCGTTGGGAAGAGAGACCTTGAGGTTCTGCGTCTGGATCGCATCGCTGGCGGTCTTGCCGGCCTTGATGTCCGACTTCTCCTCCTGGTCGAGCAGGTTATTCATGCCAATAAGGCGGCGTGCCTGCGAGGACCATTCCACCAGTCGCTGGTAGTTGGTTGCGAACCAGGTGACCCCGTACACCACCGCAAGGAAGATCCCTTGGTATTGCATCAGCGTCCCGAGCGTGGCCTGCCCGCTGAAAAGACGCGGCGCCATGACCCACATGGGAACAAAGGAAGCGGCCAATGTCAGGATCTGAGTGGTGAACGCCACACGCTTCTTGTGCGTCATCAGCACGGCCCAGTTGAACCCGATGAATGCAAAGAAGCGGCCCAGCCTCAGCTTCTCGACGTCGATCCCCCGGTAAAGGGCAATCTGCTCGGCTGCCTCGCGCTGCTGGGCAAGGGCGAAGCGGAAGTCGGCCTCCAGGCGTTGACGCTCGAAGTTCAGTGGCGTGAGCTTGCGACCCACAAGGTGAACGATCGCGACCTGCAGGATGCCGTAGATGACGGCGATGAAGAAGAGGAAGCCCGGGATGGTCACGCCGCCGACCGTGACCGAGGGCGACATTCCCCACAAGACAAACCCCATCGCCGCCAACGTTCCGACGTTTCCGAGGAACTGGAAACCGAGCTCAAGCACGCCTTCGATGAACAGGCGGACGTCCTCCGCGATACGTTGGTCCGCGTTGTCGAGCTCTTGGCGGCGCTCGATGCGGTAGAACGCGTTGTTTTGGAACCAGCGGTTGACGAAGTTGTCAGTGAGCTTCTTGCGCCACTTGATCTCCACCCATTGGCGCAGCCACTGCGTGAAGGCGAAGACGGCGGCCATCGAGAAGAACACCACGACCATCAGGCCGGAGGTCTGCCAGAACAGGTCGGCGTTGCGCTTTTCAATCGAGTCGAAGAACGTCTTCTGGACGGTGGTCAACCAGGCGCCTACCGCGGACCCGCCGAGCGTGAGGACGGTAAGTACGGCGAACGCGAACCAGGCGATCCGCTTTTGATCGGACTTGAAGTAGGGCGTGAACAGGCGCCACACATTCGCAAAAGTGGGCTTGTTGTTGTCAGTCATAGCTTCGGGAGCCTCGCGAGATGAACCGATGCCAAGGTCGCCAGCGCACGGGCTCTGGCGACCTTCGGCGGCTGGCGCTTTAGAACGAGTAGCGCGCGGTCAGGTTGAACTCGCGCTCCTGAAGCACGTAGCCCTGTGCGAACGAGCCGGACAACAGCGAATACATGCGCTTGTTGTTGACGTTCTTCACG
>NZ_JBFUMO010000932.1:0-1518 GCF_054049355.1 Roseateles sp. P5_E11
CCAAGGGTCTGAGTGCAGGAAAGATTCAGATGTCGGTCGATGTCCTGGTCGTGCTTGCAGCGCTTTTCACCGTGCCGCCCGTTCGGGTTCTGCAGTCAGTCGTTGGCGCGGTGGCCATCGGCGCCATCCTCACACTGAACCACAAACCCGGCAGGTATCTGGGCGTGTAGACAGAGCGCCGTCCCCGGCTTCACCGTTGTCGACGTGCCCGACCGGGAAGCCGCCCACCACTGGGCCGCCAAGATCGCCGCCGCCTGCCGCTGCGCGCAGGACATGCGCGAGTTCATGCCGCTGCCGCCGGAGGTGGCGGCCCGCCTGAGCAAGGCTTGAACGCGGGCGCCCCTCAGGGCGCCGCAATGCCGTCGATGCGGCCCAGCCGCACGAGGATGCGGCCGTGCTGCTGGTTGCGCAGTTCCACCCAGCGGCCCGGCTCGATGCGCGTCACGGCGCCCGAGATCGCCTGCCCGTTCACATAGAGCGTGATACCGCGCTTGTCCTGCAGCGCCGCGTTGAGCGCTTGCTCGATGCCTTGCTCGGTGTCCGCCGCATGGGCCAGGCCCGAAGTGAAGGCGAAAGCGACAACGAGTGCGGCCAGCACGCGGCGAGCAGAGGATGCTTGGAAAGCTTGTGAAGGCATGACGGTCTCCTGGAACCAAGGCATCGCACTGTGCCTGCCGCCTGTCGCGCGGCGGTTTCAGGCCGGGCGAGCGTTTGTTTCGCTTGTTGATGCGCCTACGACGGCCGTTGACGGCCGCGATGCCGGAGGGGCCAGTCGCAATGCTGGACTGACGCTCGCATCCCCCGCGGCAATCCTCAACCGAGAGGACACCGAGCCATCGCGCCGCCTTCTAGGGGTTGCTGGGCCACCAGGGCGGGCGGAGCCTCGCAGCGTCGACTGCAAAGGAGCCGCGATGAAACTTGGCGCTTGGAGATGCCTGCTGGCCGCCGTGCTGGCGACTGCCCTGCATTCGGCGCGAGCCGACGTTGTCACGGACTGGAACGTCACGGCGCTCGGCCTCACGGCGTCCAGCACGCCGCAAGTCGAGATGCGTGCCTTGGCTCTCACGCACGTCGCCATGTTCGACGCCGTCAACGCCATCACGCGCACGCACCAGGCCTACATGAGTCCCGCCCCCGCAGCGCCGGCCGGCGCATCGGCCGAGGCGGCGGCGGCATCGGCGGCACATGCGGTGCTGGCGTCGATCTACCCGCTGCAAAAGCCTGCACTCGACGCCGCGTTGCAGGCGTCGCTTGCCAAGCTGCCCGATGGCGCCGGCAAGAGCGATGGCAGCGCCCTGGGCCGCCAGGTCGCCGAGCAATGCATCGCCATGCGCAGCAGCGACGGCTGGAACGCCCGCGTCGTCTACACGCCAGCCACCGCCCGAGGCAGTTGGCAGCCGGCGCCGCCCTCGATGGGCGGCTTTGCCTCGATCCACTGGGCCGAGGTCAAGCCCTTCTTCCTCAAATCAGCGGCGGAAGTGACGGCGCCCGGCCCGTTGGCGATTGACAGCGTGCAAT
>NZ_JBFUMO010000933.1:0-1518 GCF_054049355.1 Roseateles sp. P5_E11
AACCGCTACACCGGCGCGCAGTACTTCCCGGACCTGATCAAGGCCATCGTCGACAACGCGAAGTGAGGTAGCGGCATCAGGACGGTGGCACCGAGCACCGTCTGCCGTGCCTCCCCTCGCTCCATCAACGCAGCCTGCCCCGCCGCAAGCAGGGCGGGCTGTGCCACGCAGCACCAAGCAGTAACACCAAGATGAAACCGCCTCGCCTCGCMCCTTCGGCCTTCGCCTCGTTGGTGCTGGCCTTCTGCATCGTCGCCTGTGGCGGTGGCGGTGGCGGCGGCAGTGGTGGTGGTGGCGGAACGACCAGCCCACCCCCGTCCACGGACAGCAGCGGCATGCGCGACCTGACGAGCGTCCAGCTGTCGCAGCAGATGTCGCCCGCATGGAACCTTGGTAACTCGCTGGACGCCGGCGGCAGCGAGACCAACTGGGGCAACCCGCTGATCAACCAGCAACTGCTCAACGCGGTGAAGGCGGCCGGCTTCAAGACCGTGCGCATCCCTGCGAGCTGGAACCAGTACGCCGACGCCAACGGCAACATCAGCCCGACGTTCATGGCGCGTGTCACCGAGGTGGTCGGCTACGCCCGCAACGCCGGCCTCTACGTCGTGCTGAACACCCACCACGAAGGCAGCTGGCTGATCCCAACCTACGCCTACCAGGCCAGTGCCAATGCGCGCCTGGCCAAGCTGTGGACGCAGATCGCCAACAACTTCAAGAACCACGACGACTACCTGCTGTTCGCCGGCACCAACGAGGTGATGGTGKCYGGCGACTACGGCCCACCGACGGCCGAGTACCARRMCGTCCAGAACGGGTTCAACCAGGTCTTYGTCRACRCGGTGCGGGCCACGGGYGGCAACAACGCCAAGCGCCATCTCGTCGTGCAGGGYTTCAACACCAACATCRACKCGACCTACRACGGCTTCRTCAAACCCAMCGAYYCSGCGACSAACCGGATGTTCCTGGAAGTGCACTACTACGATCCGTACCACTTCGCCCTCGACGGCAGCAGCAACATCTGGCAGTGGGGCGCGACCGCGACCAATCCGGCCGTGACCGAGACCTGGGCCAACGAGGCCTACGTCGACGCCCAGTTCCAGAAAATGAAGTCCCGCTTCGTCGACGCCGGCTTGCCCGTGCTGATGGGTGAATATGGCGCGATCCTGAAGTCCGAGTACGACCCGGCCGGCACCTACCGCACCKMCTGGACCAAGTACGTGACCAAGTCCGCCTWCCAGCACGGCATCGTGCCGGTGTGGTGGGACAACGGCTATGACGCCAACCACCAGTTCGGGCTGTTCAACCGCTACACCGGCGCGCAGTACTTCCCGGACCTGATCAAGGCCATCGTCGACAACKCGAAGTGAGGTAGCGGCATCAGGACGGTGGCACCGAGCACCGTCTGCCGTGCCTCCCCTCGCTCCATCAACGCAGCCTGCCCCGCCGCAAGCAGGGCGGGCTGTGCCACGCAGCACCAAGCAGTAACACCAAGATGAAACCGCCTCGCCTCGCCCC
>NZ_JBFUMO010000934.1:0-1516 GCF_054049355.1 Roseateles sp. P5_E11
AGCAAGCAGGGCACGGCGCCGACGAAGTGGTGACCGAGCACATCGCCTGGGCCTTGTCCGCGCCGGAGTCGCCTGCCGCGTTATCGTCCGGCCCGCTGACCGTTGGAGCCCGTGAATGACTTTGTCCATCCGCCGCCGTGCGGCCGTTCTCGCCCTGGCCGCAGCCGCATCCATGCCCGCCCGCGCTGTCCGCTATGAAAACCAGGACTTTCCCGACACGCTGCAGCTCGGCGGCAGCACCCTGGTGTTGAACGGTACCGGCAAGCGCCAGGTGGCCATCTACCCGCTCTATCTCGCGGCCCTTTACCTGCCACAAAAGGCGGCGGCGCCCGACGCCATCTACGCCGAGGCCGGCCCCAAGCGGCTGGAGATGCGCATCGTCATTCCGCTCGTGAAGGACGTGTCGACGCAGGAATTCGTCAAGGCCATCGGCAAGGGGGTGAATCGCAACTCCACCGAGGCCGAGAAGGCGGCGGTGGCCGAGCGCCTGAAGCAGTTCAACACGGCCATCGCCGACGTAGGCCGCGTGAAGAAGGGCGACCTGTTGCACATCGACTATCTGCCCACCCAGGGTGGCACCGTCCTGTCGGTCAATGGCAAGGTCTGGGGCAAGCCCATCGAGGGCCAGGACTTCTACACGGCCTTCCTGAAGGTCTTCCTTGGCGACAGCAACAGCGATGCCCGGTTGCGTGCCGGCCTGCTGGGTCAGCCGTCCTGAACTAGCATCGCCCCATCAAACCAAGGAGACCGACTTCATGCAACGCCGTTCCGTCCTCCAAGCCGCCGCACTCGCCAGCCTCGGCCCCTTCGGGCATCTGGCCTGGGCGCAGGGCTACCCCGCCAAACCCATCCGCCTGATCGTGCCGTTCGCACCAGGCGGCACGACGGACATCATTGCCCGCATCGTCGCTGAGCGCATGTCCAGCGTCCTGGGCCAGACCATGGTGGTCGACAACAAGGCCGGCGGCGGCGGCACAGTCGGCGCGATGGAAATCGTGCGCTCCGCGCCCGACGGCTACACACTGGGCATGGCCACGGTGTCGACGACGGCGGCCAACCCGGCGATCAATCCCAAGATCGCCTACAACCCGCTGACCGACTTCACGCCCATCATCAACGTTGCGGCGACGCCCAACGTCATTGCCGTGCACCCCAGCTTCCCGGCGCGCGACTACAAGAGCTTCGTCGCCGAACTCAAGAAGAACCCGGCCAAGCACAGCTACGCGACCTCCGGCACCGGCGGCATCGGCCACCTGCAGATGGAGCTCTACAAGACGCTGGCCGGCGTCTTCGTGCTGCACATCCCCTACCGCGGTGCCGGCCCGGCGTTGAACGACACGGTGGCCGGCCAGGTGCCGATGATCTTCGACAACCTGCCCTCGGCCTTACCCTTCATCAAGGACGGCCGCCTCATTCCCATCGTCGTCGCCGCACCGCAGCGCCTGGCGGCRCTGCCGAATGTGCCGACCTTCAAGGAAGTCGGCCTGGAGGCCGTCAACCGCCTGGCCTATTACGG
>NZ_JBFUMO010000935.1:0-1514 GCF_054049355.1 Roseateles sp. P5_E11
GGCCTGCAAGCAGGGAGCGCCGGGCGAGGGCGGGATGCGGGTCGTGCGTAGCGGTCATCAGGTCCTTCAAACTGCGTTGATTGCCGCGGGCCCATGCACCACGGTCAGCGCGCGTTTGTAGGGGCTGCGCCCCGAGAAATCGTGGCAGGAACCCCGCTACGGGGTTCTTTTACGGAACGTTTCAAGCATCGCATCTGCTGGCCAGCAGATAGCAATTCGCGCCCATCAGTAACGCATTGAAAAATTCTTATCCTGAGCAACATCGTTGGCTCTGGCTCTTGCTAACGTGCAAAGGCACAGTTTTCGGGAGTTAGCGCTGCCTACCCGCGACATCGCCTTCGTTCTTCATGTCGATGACCATCCTGACAGCTTGGTAACAACCAAGCTAATCTTGGATCGGCCAGGCGTTGAGGTTGTATCTGCGCTGTCGGCAGCGGTGGCGTTGGAGTTACTGCGTCAATATGAGTTCGCCTTGGCGTTGATCGACGTCAACATGCCTGGCGTAGATGGTTTCGAGCTCGCCGCGGCAATGCGCGGCGATGAACGCACAAATGAGGTGCCCATCATTTTTTTGACCGGGGCCAGCATCGACACCGAGCGAACGTTTCAGGGCTATGAAACTGGTGCGGTTGACTTTCTGATGAAGCCCGTTCCGCCGCTTGTGATGCAGAGCAAGGTGGCAGCCTTCGTAGCGCTGTACCTGCAGCGCAAGTCGCTGCGCGACGAGAAGGATGACCTCGAGCGGTTGCTACGGGCCAACCAGCGCATGGCAGCCGAACTGGCGCATGCACACGAACTTGCGGTCCAGGCAGCATTTACTGATGAACTGACAGGTGTCCCGAACCGGCGCCATATTTTGAAGCTTGCCGCTAGCGCTCTCGCGGACCCACGCCGGCATTCGCATCCCGTCTGCGTGGCGTTGCTGGATCTGGATCACTTCAAGAAAGTCAACGACACACACGGCCACGCCGGCGGAGATGCAGTGCTGCGTCATTTCTGCGAGCACATTCGCACCCACTTGCGATCCGGCCAATCTCTCGGGCGAGTCGGCGGTGAAGAGTTCTTGCTTCTGCTGCCGGGCACGGAGTTGGCTGACGCATGCACGGCACTTGAACGCGTGCGCAGCACCATGGGGCCGACCGCGGGCATCTCCTTCACCTTCTCCGCGGGTGTCGCGCAAGCTCGCCCGGATGAGACGTTGGACTGCGTGCTCGAGCGCGCTGATGATGCGCTCTATCTTTCGAAGGAACGCGGTCGGGACTGCACCTCCAGCGAGCTGATGAGCCTTTGAATTAGGTTGGCCTTTGAGCAGCTCGCCTGGCCGAATGACTACCAAGTCGCGCCCCACGCCACCGCCGCGCCGCCCGTGCAGTGGCGCCAGGTGACGTTGGCCTTTGAATCATTCCCACTCGATCGTCGCGGGCGGCTTGGAGCTGACGTCGTAGGTCACGCGGTTGATACCGCGCACCTCGTTGATGATGCGACCGCTCGTCTTTTTCAACAGCGCGTAGGGC
>NZ_JBFUMO010000936.1:0-1514 GCF_054049355.1 Roseateles sp. P5_E11
ACGACACAATTGAGGTCAGGCAGGCGCGCAGGCGCCATGGAACCGAAAATTCAGCCCATGTCACCGATGAAGTCACCGACTCGATTCAACAGCCATTCATGCGGGCTGCACGGCAGGAGTGCTTGCGGATACAGGGTTTTTGGACAGCCTCGTTAAGCAAAGGAGTGCACTTGGATTCACTGCTAGCACCAATTGCAGGAGCCCTAAAGGAAAATCTCCTCGAATGGGAAGATCCTGATATAACAGCCTACAAGCTCGGTATCTGCCTTGGCCTTTTTCAGCCAGATGACGGTAGTTATGATCAATTTCGTGAGTACAAGGGTGTGCTCTGTACAGATAATGCAGCAAGTATGTTTCTGTATGAGACCATTGACAGACTTGTTGTGCTTGGACTGCTGGAAGCCGATAAAGAAAAATATAAGTATCGTTGGAATCCAGGCTCAGAGGATCGATTGCTTGCCTAACCGCGCTACAGGGACTTCCCGGTTAATCACGCCTTTGCTGTTTTCCCATCAAGACTTGCATTCGATTTGATGCAGCGCCACAGAGAACAGACTGCACATCATCTACAGGCGGCCTTGTTGCACTCGGGATTCGGTTTGGGCCCAGATACCAACCGCTCAGCAGGGCTCCATTCACTCGCCGCCGTCGCCACAATTGGCGCGGCACMSGGTTAGTCGAGCTTGCCTGCTGCCGGTCTGACCTGTGAATTGCATCTTCGAACGCACGTCTACCGGAAGAACTTGTTCGTCGGGGAATGCGTTCAGGCCTGCGCCAGGACCGGTATCGGCGGCACTTCGCCAGGCTTGACCGACACGTAATTCGGATCGAACTCTCGCCCTTTGGCGAGCAGCGCCCAGACGATGCGCGCGTTCTTGTTGGCCAGCGCCACCACCGCCTTTTGCCAGCCCACGCGGGCGAGCAACTGCACCAGCCACTGCGAGATCTTGTCGCTGCGTTTATGCGCGGTCATCACGGCCGACTTGGCGCCCTGGATCAGCTCGTGGGGTGAGCGTCGCGAACCCCAACACGATCAGCGCCTCCGCGTCTGTTGGGGTTCAGTACCCACACCCGGTGATTGCCGCGACGGCACGCTGTGTGCTTGTGTGCCGGCATGGATCGAACTTCAACAGAACCGCCCGTTCACACCTGGCTTGATGACGGCCATGCACTAATAGCGGGCTCGTTGTTCGTCGCCTTGGGCCTCACCATGTTTGCACATGCCGGCCTGCTGACGGGAGGGGTCGCGGGAGTTGCCTTCCTCGCCAGCTACACCAGCGGCCTCAGTCTGGCGCTGTGCTTCTTCGCCTTCAGCCTGCCGTTCTTCCTGCTGTCCTGGCAGCGCCTCGGCAGAGAGTTCACGCTCAAAAGCCTCCTTGCCGTCTCGCTGGTTTCCGCCTGTACGGCGTTGGCACCCAGGGTGGTCCGCTTCGAGTTCCTGAACCCTTGGGTGGCCGCGGTACTTGGTGGCTTTCTCGTCGGATTCGGCCTCCTGGCCCTGCTTCGTCATCAGG
>NZ_JBFUMO010000937.1:0-1512 GCF_054049355.1 Roseateles sp. P5_E11
GCGTACAGCCGCGGTGTCAGCGACCTGACGGTGCTCAAGCGCGCCCACGCGGCGATGCGGGGCCGGCTGGCGGCAGCYTGGAGCAAGCGGGCGCGCGACCTGCCGCTGAAATCGGCCGACGAGGCGCTGATCCTGGCCTCCGTCGTCGAAAAGGAAACCGGCGTGTCTTCAGACCGCTCCAAGGTCGCCGCCGTCTTCATGAACCGGCTGCGCGTGGGCATGCCCCTGCAGACCGACCCCACCGTCATCTACGGCCTGGGCGAAAGCTTCGACGGCAACTTGCGCAAGCGTGACCTGCTGGCTGACACGCCCTACAACAGCTACACCCGTGGTGGCCTGCCGCCGACGCCGATCGCCATGCCCGGCGCGGCCTCGCTGCAGGCGGCGCTGAACCCGGCGGCCATCAAGGCGGTCTACTTCGTTGCCCGGGGGGATGGCAGCAGCGAATTCAGCGATGACCTCGCCGCGCACAATCGCGCGGTCAACAAATACCAACGCGGCGGCAAGTGACCGGTCGATTCATTTCTTTCGAAGGCATCGACGGTGCCGGCAAGTCCACCCACATCCAGGCGGTGGCCGACTGGTTCCGCGCGCGCGGCGCCGATGTGCAGCTGAGCCGTGAGCCTGGCGGCACGCCACTGGCCGAGACGCTGCGTGACATCGTGCTCAAGGAATCCATGGGCTCGCTGACCGAGCTGCTGCTGATGTTTGCCGGCCGGCGCGACCATGTCGAGGCCGTCATCAAGCCCGCGCTGGCCGC
The DNA here is from genome assembly GCF_054049355.1 of Roseateles sp. P5_E11. NCBI lineage: Bacteria > Pseudomonadati > Pseudomonadota > Betaproteobacteria > Burkholderiales > Sphaerotilaceae > Roseateles > Roseateles sp. P5_E11. The sequence goes on from NZ_JBFUMO010000937.1 coordinate 761, forward strand.
CGGCAAGACGCTGCTCTGCGATCGTTTCACCGACGCCAGCTTCGCCTACCAGGGCGGCGGGCGCGGCCTGCCGCTGTCGGTGCTGGAGCCGCTGGCCGATTGGGTGCAGGAGGGCACCGAGCCCGAGCTGACGCTGTGGTTCGACCTGTCCGCCGAACAGGCCGCCGCCCGTCGTGCCAGCGCCCGTGAGGCGGATCGCATCGAGCAGCAGGACCTGGAGTTCTTCGAGCGCGTGAGGGCCGGCTATGCGGCGCGTGCGGCCAAGGCGCCGGGGCGCATCGTGCGTGTCGACGCCAGTGGCACGGTCGAGCAGGTGGGCGCCCACGTGCTGGCCGTCCTTGCAGAACGCTACCCATGCTGAACGCCGATCTCCCCTGGCTGCAGGCGCCGCTGGCCGATGCGCTGGCACGGGCGCGTTCGCATGCGCTGCTRGTGCAAGGGCCGGCCGGCGTCGGCCAGCTGGAACTGGCCGTCAAGCTGGCCCAGAGCTGGCTGTGCGAAGACCGTGGCCAAGCCCAACCCGCCTGCGGCCACTGCTCAAGCTGCAAGCTGTTCGCCAGCGGCACCCACCCGGATTTCCAGCTGTTGATGCCGGAAGCCCTGGACGCATCAGCCCGTGAGTCTCTCGGCCTGCCTTTCGAGGAGCCCGACGCGCCCAAGGCCGGCAAGGCCAAACCCAGCAAGGAAATCAAGGTCGAGGCGGTGCGCAACCTGCTCGCCTTTGCCCAGGCGACATCGGCGCGCGGCAAGGC
>NZ_JBFUMO010000938.1:0-1510 GCF_054049355.1 Roseateles sp. P5_E11
CGGCCAGACCTTCGACGCAGCGCTCGTGCCGGCGCAGCAGGACGCCACGGAAAACTGGTCCGCCTTCGTTGCGCCCGACCTCGCGCCGGTGTTTGCCGACACACCCTGGCTGGACATCCCGCCGGGCATCGAAGGGCAGGCTGACCTGCTCGCGCGGCTGGAGAGCATCAAGCCGGCGGCTCTGGCCGCCGCGATGCAACGGCTGCAGCCCGTGGTCTCGACAGGCTCATCGCCCGCAGCTCAACCGTCGAGCGCAGATGTGGAGCCCAAGCGCTTCCTGCAGCAGGTGCTGAACGACGAGACGGCCGCGCTGGCCTTGCGGGTCGAGGCGGCAAAGGCGTTGTTGCGCTATGCCGAACAGCCAGGCTCCCGGCAGAACGACTGAACCGCCAGCAACACCATCGCCGCCGCCCGATCGTCCCGGCCGTGCACGATGGGCCGCTGCAGATAGAAGTCCAGCGTCGGCCCGGCCGGCGTGCCGGCGCAGACATCGCGGAAGCCGCCGGTTGCATCGATGCGCGACTGCATGCCCGCCCAGGCGCGGGTGACGGCCGCGTCTGCCACGCCGGCGGGCAGCCAGCCGTGGCTGCGGGCCATGACCAGTGCGGTCAGGCTCATCGCCGTCACGGTCAGTTCGGGCTGGGCGCTGGGCTGGTCCAGCACCTGGCGCCACAGGCCGTCCGCGCCTAGCAGGGGCAGCAGCGCGTGCAGCTGGTTTTGCAGGCGTCCGATCAGGGGTGCAGCGGCGGCAAAACCCTGCAGCGGGCCGGCGACGGCTTGCGCAAGGGCGAGCGACGCGAAGCCGTTGCCGCGGCCCCAGGCGACCGGGGAAGCCTCAGCGTGTTCAAAAAGGCCGTCGGGCCGCTGCAGTCGGTCAGAGAGATGCAGCAGCGCAGCGGTCAGGGCGACGGCCGCGCGCTTGCGTTCCTGCGCGGGCAGCAGGGGCGCGGTGCGGTCCAGCAGCAGCGTGGCCATGAACATGTCGTCCGTCCACGAGCGCAAGCCGGCGAGGCGCGGGCCGGCGGCGGTGTCAGCCAGCACCGAGCGCAGCGCCTGCACGGCCAGCGCGCCGGCCGCCGTGTCGCCGTCCAGCGTTGCTGCTTCCGCCAGTGCCGCATAGCCGGCCAGGCGCGGCCAGTCGGTGGGCATGGCATAACCCGGCGCGTTGACGGCCTCGCGCAGGGCTGCCGTGGCGGTGCGCGCCATCTCGAGCTGGCCAAGATGCCTCTGTGCCGAGACCAGCAGGGCGTTGACGTAATGGGGCGTTGGCGTGGCGACGTACTGTGAGGCGATGGATAGCGCCAGGCGCCGTGCGTCGCTCGCTGGCGGCTGGGCCGCCGGGCGCGCGCTGGTGGCGACGGCGCCCAAGGCAATACAGGCCTGGCGCCGCCTCACAGCAGCGTGGTGGCCAGGCCGATCGCCGCGCACAGGCCCAGCAGCGGCATGACGCCCAGCTTGAAGCGGAAAAGCGCGATGCCGGCGCCCGCAGCGATGAGGGCCGAGACCGCGT
>NZ_JBFUMO010000939.1:0-1510 GCF_054049355.1 Roseateles sp. P5_E11
ACGCGGTCAAGCCGATGTTCATGCTGGCCGAGTCCGACGCCATCGACCTGCACACCAGCGGCGCCTTCGACGTGACCTATTCCTGGGACCTGGCCGACCAGGTGTTCAAGAAGATCGGCAAGGGCGAGGCGGGCGCCCCACGGTTGAAGGAGTGGCTGGCCAAGCAACCGGCGGGCTTTCCCGCCCATGCCTACCGCATGCGCTTCACGAGCAATCACGACTTCAACTCCTGGCACGGCACCGACGCCGATCTCTACGGCGACGCCTACCCCGCACTGGCGGTACTGACGTTCACGCTGCCCGGCATGCCGCTGGTCTACAACGGCCAGGAGTCGCGGTTGACCAAGAAGCTGGAGTTCTTCGAGAAGGACGCCATCGACTGGAAGACCTATGAGCTGAGCGACTTCTACGCCAGCCTCGCTGCGCTCAAGCACCAGCATCCGGCGCTGGCCGCCGGCCAGTACGGCGCGCCGGTGAAGCTGCTGGACAGCCCGCCCGACATCGTCGCCTTCGAGCGCCGCCTGGACCAGGACCTGGTGCGCGTGGCTGTCAACCTGTCGAAGATGGAACAGCTCTGGCAGGGCCACAAGCTGCGCCCATGGGGGTGGCAGTTGTCATGAGAATCCTCATTACTGGCCTGAACGGCACGTTGGCGCCACGCTTGGCCGAGGCTGCGCGCGCAGCCGGGCATCAGGTCATCGGCTGGGACCGCACCGCGGTGAACCTCGACGATGAGAAGCTGTCAGCCGCCTGGCTTTCCGCGCAGTCGGTGGACGCGATCGCCCACCTGGGCATGGCTTCGGCGCGCTTCGCGGGCTGGCTGGCGTCGCGCTGTCCGAACTTCCTGTTTACCAGCACGGTCATGGTCTTCGACCACGAGCCCGACGGTCCGCATGACGTGGCCGACGCGCGCAACGCCAAGGACGAATACGGCCGCTACAAGGCCGAGTGCGAAGACGCCGTGTTGCTGGCCAATGAGAGGCCCGTCATCGCCCGCATCGGCTGGCAGATCGACGCGACCCGGCCTGGCAACAACATGCTGATGACGCTGGATGAATGGCAAAAGCGCGATGGCCATGTGGCCGCAAGCCGAGCATGGACGCCGGCCTGTTCGTTCATGACCGACACGGCCGCCGCGCTGCTGGCGTTGATCGAACGGCCGCTGCCCGGTGTGCACCACCTGGACAGCAATTCCGAGGAGGGCTGGCGCTTTGATGAGGTGGCGCGCGCACTCGCGATCGAGTTCGGCCGCGACTGGCAAGTCCAGGCGGACGAGGGCTACCGGCATGACCAGCGCCTCATCGGCGGCGTCAGCCGCTTGCCACCGCTTTCGGCGCGCTTGCCTGGGCTCACCCGTGATTGAGCGCTGGCCCATCAACGGCAAGGGCCGCAGCCGCACGGTGGCTCATGGGGGTTTTGGCGGCCTGGTCTGGACGGTGGCCAACGCGACCGACTTCTCGGTCGGCTTTGAAGAACAGGTGCGTCAAAGCCTGCAGATGCTCGAAGCGCA
>NZ_JBFUMO010000940.1:0-1510 GCF_054049355.1 Roseateles sp. P5_E11
GTTCGAGAGCACGGTGGCCATCGGCCTGCTCGGTGCGCTCGTGCAGGCGACCAGTGGCGGTGCGCTCTACCGCCGCACCACCTTCCTGCTCGACAGCTTGGGCAAGCCGGTCATGGCGCCGCATATCGACATCTCCGAAGACCCGCATGTGAAGAAGGGCAAGGGCAGCTCGCCCTTCGACGACGAAGGTGTCGTCACGCGCGCGCGCTCGGTCGTGGAAGGCGGCGTGCTGCAGGGCTACTTCCTGTCCAGCTACTCGGCGCGCAAGCTGGGCATGAAGACGACCGGCCATGCGGGCGGTTCGCACAATCTGCGCATGACGAGCCGTGCCACCGCGCCAGGCGACGACCTGCCGACGATGATCCGGCGCCTCGGCCGCGGATTGCTCGTCACCGAGCTGATGGGCCAGGGTGTGAACTACGTGACGGGCGACTATTCGCGCGGCGCGAGCGGTTACTGGGTCGAGAACGGCGAGATCGCCTACCCGGTTCATGAGGTCACCATCGCTGGCAATCTGCGTGACATGCTGCAGAACATCGTCGGCATCGGCGCCGACGAGTACACGATGGGCACCAAGACCATCGGTTCGGTGCTCGTCACGGGCATGAAACTCGCAGGCAACTGACGCGCATCTGACGCGTCAGCGCCGGGGTAAATCCGGGCCGGCTGGCGGTGCGGTCTTCCTAGAATCGCCCGACACTTTTCTCTTCGCAAATCCGAAAACAGGAGACTTCAATGACCATGGAACGTCGTTCCTTTGTGCGCCACGCGGGCTTGGCTGGCGTGCTGGCCGCGGGCGCTGCCCCTGCCGTCGTGCACGCCCAGGCGCAAGTGCGCTGGCGCCTCGCATCGAGCTTCCCCAAGTCGCTGGACACCATCTTCGGCGCGGCCGACGTGTTCGCGAAGAAGGTCTCCGAGATGACCGGCGGCAAGTTCCAGATCTCCGTGCATGCCGGCGGCGAGATCGTGCCGGCGCTGCAGGTGGTTGACGCGGTGCAGAACGCTACCGTCGAGATCGCGCACACGGCGCCCTACTACTTTTTCGGCAAGGACGAGACCTTCGCGCTGGGCTGCGCCATCCCCTTCGGCCTGAACAGCCGCCAGATGACGGCCTGGATGGTGGAGGGCAACGGCCTGAAGCTGATGCGCGAGTTCTATCGCAACTACAACATCATCAACTTCCTCGGCGGCAATACCGGCGCGCAGATGGGCGGCTGGTATCGCAAGGAGATCAAGAGCGTCGCCGACATCAAGGGCCTGAAGATCCGCATCGGCGGCTTCGCTGGCCGCGTGATGGAGCGCATGGGCGCCGTGCCGCAGCAGATCGCCGGTGGCGAGATCTACTCGGCGCTGGAGAAGGGAACGATCGATGCGGCCGAGTGGGTCGGCCCCTATGACGACCAGAAGCTGGGCTTCAACAAGGTCGCGCCCAACTACTACTACCCCGGCTGGTGGGAAGGCGGCCCGCAGCTCGACTTTTTCATCAACACCAAGGCGTACGAGGGTTTGT
>NZ_JBFUMO010000941.1:0-1507 GCF_054049355.1 Roseateles sp. P5_E11
TGCCTGAACAGCAGGCCCAGGTGCGCGCCGACATCGATGCACGCTGGAAGTCGCTACAGGCCGAGGTCCACCCGGATCGCTTTGCGTCGGAAGGCGCTGCCGCCCAGCGCCTGGCCATGCAGTGGGCCATGCGTGTCAACGAGGCCCACCAGCGTCTGCGCGACCCGCTCAGGCGCGCCGCCTATCTGTGCGAGCTGCGTGGTGCGCCGGTTCAAGCCGAGAACAACACGCAGATGCCCGCGGCCTTCCTGATGCAGCAGATGGAATGGCGTGAATCGCTTGACGACGCCGACGGCGAAGCCGCCCTCCAGGCACTGGACGACGACGCGGCGCAAGCCGAAACCTCTGCGCTTGCCACCGTGCAGCGTCTGCTCGACGAAGCCGGCGACGCGCCGGCTGCCGCATCCCAGGTCCGCGCGCTGATGTTCATCCAGCGCTTCCGTGCCGATATCGACCAGCGCCTCGCCGCGCTGGATGCCTGAACACCATGGCTCTTCTCCAAATCTCCGAACCCGGCGCGTCGCCCGACCCGCACCAGCGCCGCATCGCCGTGGGCATCGACCTCGGCACGACGCATTCACTSGTSGCCKCSGTKCGCMAYGGCGTGGCCGAATGCCTGCCYGACGAGCAGGGCAGGGTSATCCTGCCGTCCGCCGTGCGCTACCTGCCAGAAGGCCGCCGCCAGATCGGCGCTGACGCGCTCGCGGCCCAGGCCGAAGACCCCGAGAACACCATCGTTTCGGTCAAGCGCTTCATGGGCCGCGGCCTGGCCGACGTGGCCAACCGCGAGCAGCTGCCCTACCAGTTCGAGGACCGTCCCGGCATGTTGGCCATTGCCACGCGCGACGGCGTGAAGAGCCCGGTCGAGGTGTCCGCCGAGATTCTGGCTACGCTGCGTTTTCGCGCCGAGGACAGCTTTGTCGACGACCTGTTCGGTGCCGTCATCACGGTGCCGGCCTACTTCGATGACGCCCAGCGCCAGGCTACCAAGGACGCCGCCGAGCTGGCCGGCCTCAAGGTATTGCGCCTCATCAACGAGCCGACCGCTGCTGCCATCGCCTACGGCCTGGACAACGCCAGCGAAGGCTTGTACGCGGTCTACGACCTGGGTGGCGGCACCTTCGACATATCGTTGCTGCGCCTGACGCGCGGCGTGTTCGAGGTCGTCGCGACCGGCGGAGATGCGGCTCTGGGCGGCGATGACTTCGACCGCGTGCTGGCCGACTGGGCGCTCGCCGATCGCGTCGTCGAATCTGCGCATGACAAGCGCGCCGTCCTCGTCGCCGCACGTGCGGCCAAGGAGGCGCTGTCTGACGCTGACTCGACCGAATTGGTCGCTGCGCTGGACGCGGGTGAACTGCGCGTGATCGTTTCGCGCGAGCAGTTCGAGCAACTGGCCCAACCGCTGATCGCCAAGACGCTTTCGTCCGTGAAACGCGTGCTGCGCGACGCCAAGGTGAAAGCGGCTGACGTGGCCGGCACCGTGATGGTCGGCGGCTCCACGCGC
>NZ_JBFUMO010000942.1:0-1506 GCF_054049355.1 Roseateles sp. P5_E11
CCACCGAGAGAGCACGCCCATGTCGTGCGGCGCCTGCTGGACGCCGGCCTCGTCATCTTCGGCAAGACCAATGCGCCGGAGCTGGGCCTCAAGGGCGTCACCGACCCGCTCGCCTTCGGCCGCAGCAGCAACCCCTGGGACGTGCGCCGCACGCCTGGCGGCAGCAGCGGCGGGTCGGCGGCGGCGGTGGCAGCGGGTGTCGTGCCAATGGCAGCGGGCAACGACGGTGGAGGCTCCATCCGCATCCCGGCAGCCTGTTGCGGGCTGGTGGGTTTGAAACCTTCGCGAGGACGAGTTTCAGTCGGCCCGGGCGCTGGCGAAGTCTGGTTCGGCGCCTGCAGCGAGGGCGTCATCTCGCGCAGCGTGCGCGACACCGCCCTGGCACTGGACATTCTCAGCGGCCCCGAGCCCGGCGACGCCGTCGCCCTGCCCGCGCCGGCCACGCCCTTTGTCCATCAGCTGCGCTCACCGCTGCGCCGGCTGCGCATCGCCTGGTGCGCCGATTCGCCGATTGGCGAGCCGGTGCACGACGAGGCCCGGCTCGCCGTGGAGCGAAGCGTGTCGCTACTGAAAGGCCTCGGCCATGTCGTCGAGCCGGCCCGCCCCGACATCGATGGCCGCACGCTGGCCAACAGCTTCCTGCATATCTACTTCGGTCAGGTGCCGGCCACGCTGAGCCGCGCGGTCGCCCTGGGTGGCCGCGAAGCCGACTTTGAGCCGTTGACCCGTCTCATCGCCACGCTCGGCCGCGCCACCAGCGCCGAACGGCTGACGCTGGAGCTGCTGCGCTGGAACGACTACGCCCGCAGCCTCGCCGCACTGCACGCGCACTACGACCTCTACCTGACGCCGACGCTGGCCTCGCCACCGGTGCTGCATGGCACCGGCGACCCGCCGCCGCTGCAGATTGCCGTGCTGGGCGCGCTGCGCGCCTCGGGGCTGCTGGGCCTGCTCAAGCACGCCGGCCTGCTCGATGGCGTCGTGCAGCAGATGGCCACCGACAGCCTGCGCCATGTCCCCTTCACCCAGCTCGCCAACCTGACGGGCACGCCGGCGATCTCACTGCCGCTGCACTGGACGGCCGACGGCCTGCCGCTGGGCGTGCAGTTCGTTGCAGCGCCGCGCGAAGACGGGCTGCTGCTGCAACTGGCCGCGGAACTGGAAGCCACCCAGCCCTGGTTCGACCGGGTGCCTAGCTGAAGCGCACCGAGGCCTCGAACCCCGGCTCGGCATTGCGCAGCTCCAGCTGGCCGTCATGCGCTTCAGCCACCAACCGGCACAGGCACAGGCCCAGGCCCACACCACCCACATGCCGCGTGCGCGCGGCGTCCGGCCGGTAGAAGGGCTGGCCCAGCTGAGGCAGGGACTCGGGCGGCACGCCGGCGCCGAAGTCACGCACCGTCAAGCGCACGCCCGTGCCTTCGCGAGCCAGCCTGAGCTGCACGGCACCGCGGCTGGCATCGTTGTGGCGCAGCGCGTTCTGCACGAGATTGCGCAGGCACAGCT
>NZ_JBFUMO010000943.1:0-1505 GCF_054049355.1 Roseateles sp. P5_E11
GAACTGCTGGATGCCCAGCACGATGCTCTTGCGCGAGACCACCTGGCGCACCACATCTGCGTGCGTCGCGATCTGGTTGCGAATGGCCGTGCGGATCAGGTCGCTGCGGTTGGCATAGAAACCCTCCTGCACCAGCAGGTCGATCTGGCCCAGGTCGACGCAGCCGATGTTGAGGGTGAGCTTTTCGTCGACAGGCTTGGCCGCCTTGGGCGAGAGCAAAGGTGTGGAAGGCATGGCGCCATCATGCAACCATCCACTTGGATTCCACTAGCCTTATTTTGTAAGCGTTTCAAAGCGCCCGGCCGAGCCAAGGGCGGCAGGCCGCATCAGTCGCTGTCCTGCCCGGGCAGCAGCGCAGGCCAGGGCCAGCACTGCGATTGATCCGCGGGCTCCCAGGCATCCGCGGCCTGGTAGCCGATGACGCGCAGCAGCGAAGCCAGCGGGTTGGCGGCAGGGGCGAACCTGGGGTCCAGGGCCTTGTCGATGGTGTCCACCAGGCCTTGCAGATGGGCACGCTGGATGCGGTCCCCGCTGGTGGCCTTGGCACTGATCACACCCTTGAGATCGCGCAGCTCGGCCCTCACCACGGCTTGGCCGTCGTCCAGGCCCATCAGGCCGGCAATGCTGAGGCCGGTGAAATTGAGGCGCGCAGCGAGGGTGTCGACATAGTGGCGCTGCAGGCCGCGGCGCGGCGCGGCGATGGCAGCGCCGCTGGCGAGTTCGGTGAACACGCCGCGGCGCAGCTCGGACAACAGCTCGTCCAGGCGGTAGGCCTGGGCGCCGAACTGCGCCTCCTGGGCTGCCAGGCGCTGTGTGCGGGCAGGGTCCAGCATCATGCGCAGCAGGCTGCGCTGGGAGGTGCTGACCATGCCGGGTGGCTCGGACGCGCGCAGGCGCTGGGTCACGGCCGGGTCCAGCAGCCATGGCGGGGTGGCCAGCAGTTGGCCGGTCAGGAACTTCACCGCGCGAACCTGCTGGGCGCGAGGCACGGGCGTGGCAATGGCGCCGGGCTGGTCGTTGTGCTTGTTCTGCACGCCGTAGCCGCCCACGATGGCCGCCACGTGGCTGAGTTCGCGCAGCCACTGCGTCCAGGTGGCGCGGTAGAGATCCTCCAGGGTCTTGTCGTCCTTGCCGTCCTGCGGCACGAGGCCCGGCAGCATCTTGACCACGCGCTCCAGGTTGCGCATGCCCAGCGTGGTGGCAGCCACGGCGTCCGCATCGCCGACGGCCTCGGCGTTCTCGCCGAAGTCGCCGCCCTCGGCCTTGGGCGCGCTGAAGCGCAGCCAGGGCTTGCCGTCCTGCTCGCGCGCCCACAGGTTGAGCTGCTGGCGCTCCTCTTCGGGCGTCTTGGCGCTGGGGATGGGGGTGTAGCCCCAGCGGGTGGCGAACACGTCGTAGGGGCCGATCTTGGGAATCAGCAGCGCGGGATCGACGTTGTCCTCCGGCTGGACGAGGTAGTTGAAGCGGCTGTAATCCATCAGCGTGGGCACATGGCCCATGGTCTT
>NZ_JBFUMO010000944.1:0-1501 GCF_054049355.1 Roseateles sp. P5_E11
ATCTTGCAGAACAGGCAGTTGGGATCGTGAGTCATCTTTTACTCGCTTCAGACCGGCATGGGTTTGCCGTCGTTCCAGTTCAAGAAGCCCTTGACGAGGCGATAGAGGAACCAGATGCCGTCAACGGCCAGGATCACGAAGCCCACGCCCAGCAGCAAGGTGGCAAAGCCCAGGATGCCCCATACCAGGCTCCACCAGAAGGTACGGATCTGCCAGGTGAAATGGCTGGCGTAGACGGTGCCCGCAGTGTCCTCGCGCTTGATGTAGTTGATGATGATGGCCACGATGCCGGTAAAGCCGGTGAAGGCACTCAGGGCATAGAGGACATAGACCACCATCGTCAGCTGCTTGAGGCTGGCCAGCTTCTCGGCAGGCGCGCCGACATCCAGCGCCGCGGGGCTCGGATCGTTGTTCATGGGGCTTCTTTCGGCAGCTTGTTGCGGGACGCAAATTCTTCCAGGCCAGACAAGCCCTCGCGACGCGCAAGTTCCCGGAGCACGTCCTCGGGCTTCAGCCCGAAGTGGGCCAACGCCACCATGCTGTGAAACCACAGGTCGGCCACTTCATAGACGACCTTCTGGGCGTCGCCATCCTTGGCGGCCATGACGGTCTCGGTGGCTTCCTCGCCGACCTTTTTCAGGATGGCGTCCAGGCCCTTGTCGAAGAGCTTGGCGACGTAGCTGGTGCCGGGGTCAGCACCCTTGCGGGACTCGATGACCGCGCCGACGCGGCGGAGGATGTCGTCACTCATAGATCTTGCTCGGATCCTTCAGAACGGGTTCGGTGGCACTCCAGACGCCGTTCTCCAGCTTCTGGAAAAAGCAGCTGTGGCGGCCGGTGTGACAGGCAATGCCGGGCTCATGGCCAAGTTGGGTGATGGTCAGCAGCACGACGTCGTTGTCGCAGTCCATGCGAATGGCATGCACCTGCTGGAAATGACCGCTCTCCTCGCCCTTGTGCCAGAGCTTGCCGCGCGAGCGGCTCCAGTAGACGGCCTGGCCGCGCTCGGCCGTCAGGGCCAGGGCCTCGCGGTTCATCCACGCGAACATCAGCACGTCGCCCGTGCCCTGCTCCTGGGCGATGACAGGCACCAGGCCCTTGTCGTCCCATTTGATTTCGTCCAGCCAGTTCATTGCCCGCCCGGCCGCCCGAAGGGCAATGGCGCCCCCTCGGGGGACAGAGAACGAAGTAAACGTGGGGGCTGCGTTTCCATGGTTTCAGTCTAGGTGAGTGGGGCCGACGTGGTTGCGTTCTGCCGCGAACCAGTTCAGGACCGGGATGGTGCCCGGCAGCACAGGCTTGACCTGCACCGGCAGGCTGGCCCAGGCCATCTGCTGGTTCTCCAGCATCTGGAAATCGCCGGTCCACTCGAAGACCTTGCAGAAGTTCAAGCGCACCAACGCATGCGGGTAGTCGAAGATTTCCGTCTTCCAGGGATGCGCGGCGCCGATCTCGATGCCAATCTCCTCGCGCAGCTCACGCGCCAGCGCCTGCTCGATGC
>NZ_JBFUMO010000945.1:0-1498 GCF_054049355.1 Roseateles sp. P5_E11
ACTCTCGCGGGCTCGCAATGTGTGACCGCGCCCCAGCGATCGTCGCCAAGCTTGACGTCCTGGCCGCCAACGAAACGCTGGAGCTGTTGATGGACGGGGAGCCCGGCTCGCTGGAGGCCCTGCTCAACGTTCACAGGCCCGGGATGTTCAGCTGGCAGAGCGTCGACCGCGGCCCGGACTTCTGGCGGGCGCGAGTCACAAGGCTTGGCTCTGCGCGCGGCACGTGCTGCGGCGCTTGCGGCGGCGCCTGACGTTCAACTGTTCCTGGCGTTCCAAGGAAATCACCATGAAATCCCGTAGCAATCTCTGGCGCTGGCTGGGGCTCATCTTCGTGCTGTCGTTCGGCGCCCTGGGCTACCTGGGCTGGCAGATCTATCTTTCCGCCCCACCCATCCCGAACCGGGTGGTCAGCGCCGACGGCGAGCTGTTGTTCACCGGCGAGCAGATCCAGCTCGGCCAGCAGGCCTGGCTGTCGGCCGGCGGCCAGCAGCTCGGCACGGTCTGGGGGCATGGCGCCTATGTCGCGCCGGACTGGTCGGCCGACTGGCTGCATCGCGAGGCGGTGGCCCTGAAGGCCCGGCGCCTGGCCGAACAGCAGCAAAGCGGCCTGACGGTCAGCGACGCGCAGCGCGCCGCCGTCGACCAGCTGGTGCGCGATGAAATGCGCCGCAACACCTACGAAGAGAGCAGCGGCGATGTGCGCGTCACCGCCGCTCGCGCCCAGGCCATCCGTGAGGTCGCCTCGCACTACGAGGGCCTGTTCGGCACCGAACCGGCGCTGGACAAGCTGCGCGACCAATACGCGATGACGGCCGGCGCCTTGCCCGAAGCCGAGCACCGCAAGGCGCTGGCGGCCTTCTTCTTCTGGTCGGCCTGGGCGGCCGTGACGGATCGCCCTGGCGAGGCCGGTCTGTCCTACACCAGCAACTGGCCGCACGAACCGCTGGTCGGCAACACGATGAGCACGTCGGCCGCGATGTGGTCGATGGTCAGCATCGTGCTGCTGCTGGCCGGCATCGCCGCGATGCTGTGGCTGCACCAGGGCGACGAAGAGCTCGCCGTCGTGCCCAAGGCCGACCCGCTGCTCGGCGCCAAGGCCACACCGTCGATGAAGGCCACGCGCAAATACTTCTTCGTCGTCATCGGCCTGATGCTGCTGCAGATCGGCATGGGCGCCATCACCGCCCACTATGCGGTGGAAGGCCAGGCCTTCTTCGGCATCCCGCTGGCGCAGATCCTGCCGTACACCGTCACCCGCACCATCCACACGCAGATCGGCATTTTCTGGATCGCGACTGCCTGGCTGGCCACGGGCCTGTACGTCGCGCCGCTGCTATCGGGCGCCGAACCCAGGCTGCAGAAGCTCGGCGTCGATGCGCTGTTCTGGGCCCTCATCGTCGTCGTGCTCGGCTCCACCATCACCGGCTGGCTCGGCACGCTGCAGCACCGCGGGTTCGATTTCAGCTTCTGGTTCGGCAACCAGGGCCTGGAATTCACG
>NZ_JBFUMO010000946.1:0-1493 GCF_054049355.1 Roseateles sp. P5_E11
GTGTGCGCCCGCGTGATGTGAGCGAGCAGAACGTCGTGCTGTCGAGCCGGCTGGCCGACGCCAGGCTGGCTTTCGTGGGTGACGGCGTGCTCGGCGATATGCAGCGCCCCCGCTGGTGGCAGAAGCTGCTGAGCCTTTTCGGGATTTGACATGCGTGCGGCGATATTCCTCTGCCTTGCTCTTGCTGCCGTGCTGCCTGCCCAGGCGCAGTCCGTGCGGCTCAAGGACCTTGCTCGCGTCGGTGCCCAGCGCGAGAACGCCCTGGTGGGCTATGGCGTGGTGACCGGCCTGTCCGGGTCGGGCGACAGCTCGCGCAGCAAGGCGACGCGCGTCACGCTGTCCAACCTTTTGAATCGGTTCGATCTCAATATCGCGTCGGATGACATCGCCAGCCGCAACGTCGCGGTCGTGATGGTCACCGCGAGCCTGCCGGCCTATGCCCGTCCGGGGGACCACGTCGACGTCTCGGTGAGCTCCGTGGGCGATGCACGCAGCCTTGAGGGCGGCACCTTGCTGATGGCTCCGCTCAAGGGCGCGGACGGCCGTGTCTATGTGCTGGCCCAGGGAGCGATGACGGTGGGCGGCTTCCGGCACGACGCGCAAGGCAACCAGGTGCAGAAGAACCACCCGACGGCCGGGCTCATCAGCGGCGGCGGCACGGTCGAAGTGGCATTGCAGGAGGAGCCAGAAGCTCAGCCCGTGCTTTCGCTGGTGCTGAACCAGGCCGACTTCGGCACCGCCGGCCGCATGGCGGACCGCATCAACGAGAGCTTTGGTGCCGAGCTGGCTGAGGTGCGCGATGCCGGCGCCGTCGAAGTGCAGGTCCCGCGCGGCTATCGCGCCAAGGTGCCTGCCTTCGTGCGGCAGATCGAAGCGCTGGCCGTCGAGCCGGACCATCACGCGCGTGTCGTCATCAACGAGCGCACCGGCACCCTCGTCGCCGRTGGCGATGTGCGCATTTCGCCGGTGGCCGTCGTCGTGGGCGAGACCAAGGTGACCGTCACCGCCGAAACCGCGGTGTCCCAGCCCATGCTTTTGCGTGCGCCCGGCGCGGGCGTCAGGACCGAGGTCTATACGAACAGCCAGCTGCGGGTGCAGGAACCGGTGGCACCCAAGTTCGTACCGGCCGGGCCGACACGGGTGTCCGATTTGGTTCAGTTGCTGGCCAAAGGCAAGACGGCGCCGCGCGACATGATTTCCATTCTTCAGGCGATCAAGGCGGCGGGTGCCCTGCATGCCGAGTTGATCGTTCAGTAAACCCAGGGAGCACTCTTGAACTTCATTGACCCTGCCACCTTGCAACTGGTGAGCCGTGCCCTGGATGCCGGCGCGATGAGGCACCAGGCCATTGCGCAGAACATCGCGAACGCCAACGTCACTGGCGCCAAGGCCCTGCGTGTGCAGTTCGAAGAGCTGCTCGGCGACGTCCAGACCGAACTGGCGGCGGGCCGCGGCTTCAAGGCCGAGAACGTTCCGGCGCCACAGGTTGTGGC
>NZ_JBFUMO010000947.1:0-1486 GCF_054049355.1 Roseateles sp. P5_E11
CTTGAGGGCCAGGCCGTTGGCCAGCACGTGCAGCGCTTCGATGTCCATCCAGTTGGACAGGCGCGCGATGACGGACTGCGCGGCCACGTATTTGCGGGCCAGCGTGTCGAGGGTGTCGCCCTTGAGGGTGTTGCCGGTGCCGGTATCAAGGCTGGCGTCTTGCAGCGCGACCTTGAGCAGGAAGCTGTCGAGCTCGGGCGCGTCCTTCAGGTATTGCTCGTGCTTGCCGACCTTGACCTTGTACAGCGGCGGCTGGGCGATGTAGATGTGGCCGCGCTCGCAGAGCTCGGGCATCTGGCGGTAGAAGAAGGTCAGCAGCAGGGTGCGGATGTGGGCGCCGTCCACGTCCGCGTCGGTCATGATGATGATGCGGTGGTAGCGGAGCTTGTCGGGGTTGAAGTCGTCGCCACCGGCGCCGCGGCCGATGCCGGTACCCAGGGCCGTGATCAGCGTCAGGATTTCATTGCTGGTCAGCAGCTTCTCGTAGCGGGCCTTCTCGACGTTCAGGATCTTGCCGCGCAGGGGCAGGATGGCCTGGAACTTGCGGTCGCGGCCCTGCTTGGCGGAGCCGCCGGCGGAGTCGCCCTCGACGATGTAGATCTCGCACAGCGCCGGGTCTTTTTCCTGGCAGTCGGCCAGCTTGCCGGGCAGGCCCAGGCCGTCGAGCACGCCCTTGCGGCGTGTCATCTCGCGGGCCTTGCGGGCGGCTTCGCGGGCGCGGGCGGCGTCGAGGATCTTGCCGCAGATGATCTTGGCGTCGGTGGGGTTCTCGAGCAGATAGTCGGTCAGCAGGCGGGAGACGATGTCTTCCACCGGGCCGCGCACTTCCGAGCTGACGAGCTTGTCCTTGGTCTGCGAGCTGAACTTGGGCTCGGGCACCTTGACGCTGACGACGCACGCGAGGCCTTCGCGCATGTCGTCACCGGCGACTTCGACCTTGGCCTTCTTGGCCAGCTCGTTGTCGTCGATGTATTTGTTGATGACGCGGGTCATCGCGGCGCGCAGGCCGGTGAGGTGGGTGCCGCCGTCGCGCTGCGGGATGTTGTTGGTGAAGCAGAGGACGTTCTCGTTGAAGCCGTCGTTCCACTGCATGGCCACTTCGACGCCGATGTTGGTCTGCTGGTCGCTCATCTTGTCGCCCTGGGCGTGGAAGATGTTCGGGTGCAGGGTGGTCTTGCCCTTGTTGATGAACTCGACGAAGCCCTTCACGCCGCCGGCATAGGCGAAGTTGTCTTCCTTGTTGTTGCGCTCGTCGACGAGGCGGATCTTGACGCCGTTGTTCAGGAACGAGAGCTCGCGCAGGCGCTTGGCGAGGATGTCGTAGTGGTAGTCGTTGTTCTCTTTGAAGATCTCGGTGTCGGGCAGGAAGTGGACTTCCGTGCCGCGCTTGTCGGTCTCGCCGATGACCTTCATCGGGCTGGTCTCGAAGCCGTTGACCATGACGATCTCGCGGTCCTGCGGGATGCCCTTGGCGAACTCCATGAAG
>NZ_JBFUMO010000948.1:0-1485 GCF_054049355.1 Roseateles sp. P5_E11
GGCCGCCAGCACGACGGAGCCGCCGGTGGGGGCCTCGACGTGGGCATCGGGCAGCCAGGTGTGCACCGGCCACATCGGCACCTTGACCGAGAAGGCGGCCAGGAAGGCGAAGAACAGCCAGGTCTGGGCGCCACCGGTCAGCGGCAACTTGTGCCAGGTCTGGATGTCGAAGCTGCCGCCGGGAACCTGGGAGTACAGGTAGAGCAGCGCGATCAGCATCAAGAGCGAGCCGGCCAACGTATAGAGGAAGAACTTGAAGGCCGCATAGACGCGGTTCGGGCCGCCCCAGACGCCGATGATGATGTACATCGGGATCAGTGTGGCCTCGAAGAAGACGTAGAACAGCATGCCGTCCAGCGCGCTGAACACGCCCACCATCAGGCCCGACAGGATCAGGAAGGCGCCCATGTACTGGTTGACGCGGGTCTCGATGACCTCCCAGGCCGAGATCACCACGATGATGGTGATGAAGGCCGTCAGCGGCACGAACCACATCGAGATGCCGTCCACGCCCAGGTGGTAGCTGATGTTGAAGCGGTCGATCCAGGGTTGGTTCTCGACGAACTGCATGGCAGCCGTCGATGTGTCAAAGCCGGTGATCAGCGGGATGGTGGCGAGGAAGCTCGCCACGGCAGCGACCAGGGCCAGCCAGCGCACGGCGTGCGCCTGCTCGTCGCGCCCGAGCGCCAGCAGCAAGGCGCCGCAGACGATGGGCAGAAAAATCGCAAGACTCAGCAACATTCTTGTTCTCCGCCTCTCGCTCAGAACCCGAACAGGGCGCTGAACTGGGGCTTGATATAGGGCCAGAGCTGCCAGGTCATCAGGCCGGTGACGCCAAGGATCATGACGAGGGCGTACCAGTACAGATAGCCGCTCTGCAGGCGGCGCACCAGGCCCGCGATGCCACCGACGCCACGCGCCGAGCCATTGATGATGAGTCCGTCGATCAGCCCGGCATCGCCACCCTTCCACAGGCCCATGCCGATGAGGCGTGCGGCGCGGGCGAGGATGTTCTCGTTGATCCAGTCCATGAAGTACTTGTTCTCCAGGACGATGATCAGCGGGCGCAGCACCTTGGCCAGCGTGGCCGGAATGCTCGGGGCGACCATGTAGAACACGTAGGCCGTCACGACACCGGCCAGCGCGAGCCAGAACGGCAGCGAGGTCAAGCCGTGCAGGGCCATTGCGGCGGCGCCATGGAACTCCTCGGCCAGTTCCTCCATCGCCGGGTGGGCGTGCAGGTTGACGAAGATGGCGTCCTTGAAGAAGTCGCCGAACAGCATCGGCTGGATGGTCATGAAGCCGATGACGACCGACGGGATGGCCAGCAGCACCAGCGGCGCGGTGACAACCCAGGGCGACTCGTGCGGCACGTGGGCGTGGTGGTCGCCGTGGTCGTCATGACCGTGCTGCTCGTCATCTTCCGGCGGGAAGGGCTTGTGGTGGAAGTTCTCCTTGCCGTGGAAGACGAGGAAGTACATCCGG
>NZ_JBFUMO010000949.1:0-1482 GCF_054049355.1 Roseateles sp. P5_E11
ATGATGCAGGATGCGGCGGCGCACCGCACCCTTTTGGAAGACGCGGTACGGGAACGCACCAGTGAACTGCTCACCGTCAACGAAGTTTTACAGAACGAGATAAGGGAGCGCAAGCATCTGGAAGGGCAATTGATCCAATCAGAAAAGCTGGCCTCCATCGGTCAGCTTGCGGCAGGTGTCGCGCATGAGATAAACAATCCGATCGGCTATATCTTCTCCAACCATGGCACCTTGGATGGATATATCGGAAAACTATTCGAGCTGATTGCCGCCTATGAACACGCAGAAACCAGCATCACGGCACCCGAGGTGATTGCAAATCTGCGCGCACTGCGTGAACGTGTGGAGTTGGACTTCTTGAAAGAAGACATTCCAGTGCTCATACGAGAATCCAAGCAAGGCATTGTGCGGGTGCGCCAGATCGTCCAGGATCTGAAGGACTTTTCCCGCATTGATTCGTCGCAAGACTGGGAATCAGCCGATCTGCACCAGGGCATCGATTCGACGCTGAACATCGTCGCCAGCGAAATCAAGTACAAGGCCGATCTGGTCAAGGAATATGGCGCTATTCCCAATATTGAATGCCTGCCTTCACAGATCAATCAGGTGGTGATGAACCTTGTGGTCAATGCGACTCACGCCATTGGTGAAAAACGTGGCCGCATCGCCATTCGAACGGGAGCCGAAGGGGCGCACGTGTGGATGGAGGTGGCCGACACGGGCACTGGCATACCACCCGACACGCTCAAGCATATTTTCGAGCCCTTCTTCACCACCAAGCCCGTTGGCAAAGGCACGGGGCTCGGGCTATCGGTGTCCTACGGCATCGTGCAGAAACACCACGGCCGCATCGACGTGGAAAGTGTCGTGGGTCAAGGCACCACGTTTCGCGTCACGCTGCCCGTGCGACAGACAAAAACGCAAGCCGAAGTGCCAGTGTCCGATATCTGAAGCCACTTCATGCAAGGCAACCCATCATGAAAACATGGCCTGCCCCAAACAAGGGCCGTATTCTCGTCGTGGACAGCAATCCCGACACTCACGGCGCCTTTCGCAACATGTTGGTCGAAGATGCCCATGCGCAAGGGAAATTCGAACTGGACTGCGCCCGCGACACCCCCGACAGCCTTGCCCTTATGCAGCAGTCCCTGCTGGCCTCACAACCTTATACCTTGGTATTCATAGGCGCCTCTCAAACGAAGGCATGGACAGCGGTCGAAATAGCCCCCCAAATTTGGGCAATTGATCCCAGAGTTCAGATCGTGCTTTGCGCGGAGCGGCTCRCTTCTTCCTCTGACTCGTTATTCGAAGCCATGGGAGCAACGAATAGCAGGTGGCTGACGCTTCAAATGCCTCTTGACCGCGTCGAAGTCATCCAGCTGTCACATTCCCTGACAGAGAAGTGGCATTTGCAACAGTTTGCCGAGGCGCATCAAGGCGTGAACTCGTCGGCAGAGACGACAGCGGCAGAGAGCCCAGTGG
>NZ_JBFUMO010000950.1:0-1481 GCF_054049355.1 Roseateles sp. P5_E11
GCGCCGACGTCGTGGATGGCCAGCACCGGGTTCTCGGCCCCCAGGCCCCAGCAATGGTTGATGACYTCCTGCGCACGCCGTTCGATCTCGGGGTTGCCGCGTTGCACGGAATCGAAATCCAGGTCAGCCGTGTTGGTGCCCGCCGCCATCGAGCTGGCCGCGCTGCCGCCCATGCCGATGCGCATGCCCGGGCCGCCCAACTGGATCAGCAGGCTGCCGGCCGGGAACTCGATCTTCCGGGTCAGGTCCGAGCGGATGGTGCCCAGGCCGCCGGCAATCATGATGGGCTTGTGATAGCCGCGGCGCACGCCGTCCACGGTCTRCTCGTAGACACGGAAATAGCCCGCCAGATTGGGCCGGCCGAACTCGTTGTTGAAGGCCGCGCCACCGAGCGGGCCCTCGATCATGATCTGCAGCGCCGACGCGATATGCGCTGGCTTGCCCACCGGGTTCTGCTCCCAGGATTCGCTCAGACCCGGCAGATGCAGGTTGGAAACCGAGAAGCCGGTCAGGCCCGCTTTGGGCTTGGAACCGCGGCCGGTGGCGCCTTCATCGCGGATCTCGCCACCCGCGCCGGTGGACGCACCCGGGAAGGGCGAGATGGCCGTCGGGTGGTTGTGCGTCTCCACCTTCATCAGCACCTCGGCCTGCTCGGCGCGGGCCGTGTAGGCCGAGCCCGGCGCGTCGGCGGCCATCCAGCGCTGGATGGCATGGCCTTCCATGATGGCGGCGTTGTCCGAGTAGGCGACGACCGTGTGCTGCGGGTTCAGCTTCTCGGTGTTGCGGATCATGCCGAACAGGCTCAGCGGCTGGGCCTCGCCATCGACGATGAAGCTTGCGTTGAAGATCTTGTGACGGCAGTGTTCGCTGTTGGCCTGGGCGAACATCATCAGCTCGACGTCGCTGGGGTTGCGGCCGAGCTTCTTGAAGTTGGTGTCGAGGTAGTCGATCTCGTCGGCCGACAGCGCCAGGCCGAATTCAACATTCGCCTTCTCCAGCGCGGCACGCCCCTCGCCCAGCACGTCCACATGGGCCAGCGGCTCGGCGGTGCGCTCGTCGAACAGATGGGCGGTGGCCTCGCGGGTGAAGCAGACCGACTCGGTCATGCGGTCATGCAGCAGTTCGGCGCAGGCCTGCAGGTCGGCTTCGCTCAGCGCCTTGGCACCACCGAGCAGGCCGGGCTTCAGCGAGACGCGGTATTCAACGACGCGCTCGACACGCTTGAGCGCCAGGCCGCAGTTGCGTGCAATGTCGGTGGCCTTGGACGCCCAGGGGCTGACCGTACCGAAGCGCGGCGCGACGACGACGAGGTCGCCGGTGGCTGCTACTGCAACCGGTTCGCCATAGGTCAGCAGCGCCTCGAAGCGCTGATGCGCATCACCGGCCATCGCCGTGTCGGTCCAGACCCAGTGCACCGCGCGGGCGCTGACGGCGCTGATGCGCTCATTGACCTGTTGCAGCCGGCCCAGCAGGGCTTGGGC
>NZ_JBFUMO010000951.1:0-1471 GCF_054049355.1 Roseateles sp. P5_E11
GTGGGACGGATATTGCCCCAGGCCTTGGGCTGGCGGATGGGCAACTTGCCTTCGGTCGTCAGCGACTGGTTGCCTGCAGCGCTGACCATGTTGCCGGACTTGGCCGGGCTGTAGGTCGCAGCGCCGTCCAACGTGAAACTTGAAATGAGGCGCCACGAGAATTCGAACTCCACGCCAGGGCTCTTCACGTCGCCGATGAAGACCTGGTTCGTGATGGTTCCAGTGGCGGGGTTGATTTCGGCCACCGTCGTCGCAAAGGGCTTGAACTGGCTCAGGAAGACGGTGGCGAAAGCCGAGAACGGCTCGGTCGAGTACTTCAAGCCGGCCTCGTACTGCTTGGCCTTGGTCGTCGTCGGCGCAGCGAATGTGTAGACGTTGATTTCGCCCGGCAGACGGTAAGCCACGGACGCGCGCGCATACACGCCCATGGCTCGCGTGAGCTCCTGATTGACACCGACGGTCCAGGAAGTCGGGTGGCCGTCAATCGGGCGCGGGGCGTTGACGCCGGTGTAACCCAGCGTCGAGTTGTCGGCCAGGGTGGCGGCGTTGCCCAGGTCGTACCGGGCCGTGTTCTTGCTGTAGCCGTCACCCTTGTAGCCGCTGCGCCGGACACCGAAATCCAGCGTGGTCTGCGGCACCGGCTTCCAGGTATCGGCAAGGTAGACCGATGTCTGGGTGACCGTGGATTCGCCGCCGATCAGCGTGGACGAGTAGCGCAGCACGCCGTTGTCGGTGACGCGGCCCAGCACGGCGCCGCCGGCGTCATAGGCAACCAGGTCCAGCGGCCGGGGCTTGCCGGCCAACTCCAGCAGCAAGTCCTGGAAGCGCAGGTTCATCGTGGACTTGTAGCGCGACAGCAGCAGGYCGCCGGTCAGGCTGTGCCGGCCTGCAAGTTCAAAGTCGCGGGTCACGCGCAGGTCGTTGGCGATGGTGTTGAAGTCGTTCTGGATCGAGCGGTAGCCCGCCTGCGCGACCAGGCCGGATGCGCCGTACGGGTCGTAGGCCGCGGACTGGCCGGCGTAGGTGTAGCCCAGGCGATTGACGCCGGCACCGAACGCCGTGCGTGAGGCAGTCAGGAAGCTGGCGGCAAAGGCGTTGGCGTCCGCCGGGTTGACGGTCGAGTACAAAGCATCGAAGTCGAGTTTGCCTTTCGTCAGCCTCAGCTTCTCGCTGAGCTGCCACCCACCCAGGTTGAGGTTGAGATCAACGCCGGTGTTGAAGTAGCGCAGTTGCCGGCCATTGGACAGGTCACGCGATTCGGTGGCACTGCTCGCGCCGCCCACAGTCGGGTAGATGAACTTGACGTTGCGCAGATACGGCGAATTCAGCGTGCCCTTGAAGTAGTCGATGTAGGGGTTCAGCGACTTGGACGGATCGCGCGGGTCTGCCACGGGAATAGGCAGCAGGAACACATTGCTGTCGTCGAAGACCTTGGCAAAAAACCTGGCTTCACCGTTGTCCAGCCTGTGCC
>NZ_JBFUMO010000952.1:0-1468 GCF_054049355.1 Roseateles sp. P5_E11
GGCTCGAAAAACTCTTCATCGCCTGGTCTCGCCACATGGCCGGCAGCAGCGGCCGCATGGAGGCCGAATTGGCGCCCCTCGTCGGCCAGGCCGGCATCACCTGGGGTTGGCAACACGAAAAAGGCGGCGCCGTCGCGCTGCGCGTGCAGGGCGCCATCGACTTTGCCGCCCTGGTGCTGGACCTGCGCCTGAGCGGCGAACTCGACTGGCTCGGCAGCCGAGCCCGTGTCAGCCTGCGCGCCCAGGGCCGCAGCGAGTGGCGCATGAGCCTCGCTGACGGCGCCGCGTTGGAGCAAGCCAAGGCGTCCTGGCGCCACCCCTTCACGCTGAGCCTCGACGCGATTGCCAACGGCCAGCCGGCCCTGCTGTCGGCCGGCCCGCTGGCCGAGCCGCTGCGCGGCGCCGTCGTCGGCGAATGCGGCCTGCGCCCGCGCCCGGACGGCCGCGGCCAGCAATGGTTCTACCGCCTGGCGATCGAGCCGGTGAATGTCTGCCTGCTGCGCCAGGATCCGCTCGGCGGCACTCAGCGCCAGCAGCGCGAGCTGCTGCCCGCTATCACGCTCATCGACTGGAGCGCCGGCTGATGGACCGCCTGATGTGCCTCCACGTCCAGACCAGCGGCGAGCCCGTCGAGGTGCAGGTCAACGGCGTGCCCGTGCTCAGCCTGCCGGCCGGCGCGGGCAGTCAGTCGGTGACGGTGCACGAATACCTGCAGAACGGCAGCAACCGCATCACGCTGGTCGTCGCGCCGCCGCCCATCGCGCAGGCCGTGGCCGCGCCGAACGCACCCGCCCAACCCCGCATGGCCGCGCGCGCCGCCCAGGCGCGTGCCCGCCTCGTGCTGTTGCGCCAGGGCAAGAGCCTGGCCGACGAGGCCGTGCGCGTGCTGGCCGAGGTGGCCTGGGGCATCGAGGAGGGTCAGGGCTTCGAGGCGCCCACCGTCGTGCACCAGGACCTGGAGCTGCCGGTTGGCTTCCCGCGCTGGCGCTGGCTGGACGCCCCCGTGCTCAACCCCGGCCCGCAGGACCGCCAGACCGTGCTCGCCGCCGTGCAGCGCCTCGCTTTCGACCTTTCACGCGGCAACCCCGACAGCTTTCTCGCCGCCTGCCGCCTCAAGCTGGAGGAGGTCGACCAGGCCTACCAGCGCCCTGCCGGCCAAGGCGTCACCGCCTTGCGCGAGCAGGTGCAGCAGCTTTGGCAGGCTGGAGCTCTGGCGACGCTGCAGCCGCCCACGACGGAGAACCTGCTGCTGCGCGTGGTGGCCGGCGGGCGCCTGCTGGAATGCCTCAATCCCCTGGGCGCCCCGGTGCTCAGCAGCCAGAACGACGATGCAACGCTCGGCAACATCGCATGGCCGCTGCGGCTGACCCTGATCGAAGGCAAGGTTTATGTGCTCAGATGAGCATCCATACCCGCTTTGCAGGGGTCGTCGCAGACCCATGCCGCGCTGAGAATCGCTCACCATGAT
>NZ_JBFUMO010000953.1:0-1451 GCF_054049355.1 Roseateles sp. P5_E11
ATGCTGGAGTTCCCGGCCGGCAAGCTCGACGCCGGCGAAGACCCGCTGGTCTGCGGTCGCCGTGAGCTGCTGGAGGAGACCGGCTACAGCGCCACCGAATGGGCCTATGCCRGTGTACTACACAACGCAATCGCCTACTCGGATGAAGGCATCCACATCTACTTCGCGCGTGGCCTGAACAAGGGCGAGCAGAAGTTGGACGAGGGCGAGTTTCTCGAGCTTGTCACACACACGGTCGACGATCTCGACCGCCTCGCCGCCCAAGGCGAGCTGACCGATGCCAAGACCCTGATCGGCCTGCTGTGGCTGCAGCGCTGGCAGCAGGGTGCCTGGGCGCTGGACTGGCTAAAGTAGCGCCCCTCGTCCAAGGCATACCTTGGCCGGTTCCAGGGAGACGGCGACGCATGCAGCGTCAAGCCGCATGCACATCGCCAGGCGGGCCGACCAGGTGAACTGGAGTCGGACACAAGAAGTCCCTGCGGACTGCTTGTGCCTACGGAAGGCCATGGGCCTCTGGCCCACGGCAGGCCCGGCGCTCGGCCCGAAAGTTCTTCCGTTTCGTACATGACCTCTGGCGCCGTGTTGCCAGACCGTTAAGCTCCGGCGTTTGAGCCGTCCGACCTTTGCCCTTTCGAAGAAAGCTTGTCTCCATGACGCGTGCATCGCTGACCCTGACCGCATTGACATTGGCCCTGGCCCTTACCGCTTGCGGCAAGGGTGGCAAGCCCGATGAGGCCAAGGGCGCCGCGGCCAAGACGTCTGCGCCGCTGCTGCTCGCGCCCGAGGATCTGCGTCAGGTTGGCCAGAGCGGCCTGATCGGCGCGCCCGTCATCACGGGCGCCATCCAGCCGGCCCGCCGTGCCGACCTGCGTGCCGAAGTGGCCGCCGTCGTGCTGCAGGTGGCCAAGGACAACGGCGAACGTGTGCGCGCGGGTGATCTCATCATCCGACTGGACCCCACCTCCATCCGCGACGGCCTGACCTCGGCCGATGAGGCGCTGCGCGCCGCCCAACAGAGCTTCGAGCAGACCGAGCGCGTGCTGGCCCGCCAGCGCACGCTGAACCAGCAGGGCATGATTTCCATGCAAGGCCTGGAAGACGCCGAGGTGCGCCGCAACGCCGCCCAGAGCGAGTTGGCCGCAGCCAAGGCGCGCGCCGTCACGGCCCGCCAGCAGGTTTCGCGCACCGAGATCCGCGCGCCGTTCGATGGCGTCGTCAGCGAGCGAAAGATCTCCGTCGGCGACACCGTGCAGATCGGCCGCGAACTCATCAAGGTCATCGACCCGGCGTCGATGCGCTTCGAAGGCCAGGTCTCGGCCGATCGCCTGGGCGAGCTCAAGCTTGGCCAGCCGGTGTCCTTCCGCATCAACGGCTTTGGCGACGCGGAGTTCCGCGGCAAGCTGGCCCGCATCGATGCCGCTGCCAATGCGACGACGCGTCAGGTCGAGCTC
>NZ_JBFUMO010000954.1:0-1434 GCF_054049355.1 Roseateles sp. P5_E11
GGGCGGCAGCATCAAGGTGCCACCCAGGCTCAGCGCCCCGTTGGTCCAGCGCATCGGGCGCTCGACGATGTCCACCCGCTCGCCAATCTGCGGCGCGGCGCCGTTCTCGCTCCACAGTAGCCGCTCGGCCTGGCCTTGCGCGGGCAGGCGCTTCAGCGTCAGGCGCACCGGCCACGGCGATTGAAGCGACGGCCCCGCGGTGGCCTCGCCCGCGCCGCGCTCGAACAGGAAGGCCCAGCGGCCGGTGCCGAACTCGATGACGGTCGGCTGTGGGAAGTCGGTGAAGGACCCGATCGACACGAGCCGGCCATCGCGCAGCCGGTACAGGCCGGGCGTGACTGCGGGCTGGGGCGGCGACGCGACCTGCACCATCGACAGGCGGCAGTTGTCGGTCGCCGCGGAGAGCAGTGCCTTGCCCTCGTGCCGGGCCGTGCAGGAGCCACCGCCCATCGCGGCCGGCAACGTGAAGCCGATGCGGCCGTCGCCCATCGTTGCGCCGGGCAGCGGCTGCCATTCGCCACCGGCGTTCACGCCACCGCCGGGCATGGCGTAGGCCAGGCGCGGCTGGTTGTCGACGAATTCGGTACGCAGGCGCCAGAAGGAGGGGCGGCCGGCCACCTCGATCAGGCCGGCCCATTCGCCGCGGGTGGGTTCAGCATGCGCGCCGGTCAGCGGGGCGAGCAGGAGGGAGAGCAAGGCGGCGCCGAATCGGGCGCAAAAGCGGGAGCGGGTCATGAAAAACGTTGTCGGATCAGTCGAACGAAGCCTGCATCTTGCTCAGCCGAGGCCGGCGGCGCTGCTGCGTTGCGACAGATTGCGGGATGGCGACGATGAAAAGTTGCACCGGGGCCGGTCAGCTCGCTGGCCGTGCGGCCAGGAAGCTTTCCCGCAGCACCGCCTCGGCATCCTTGCGCCACGCCGCAAACACCGCCGACGCCTCGATGGCTTCGGCCAACGGCCTGAACACCGCGCCCTGCACGCCCGCGCGCTGGAAGGCGGCCGGCACGATGCTGATGCCCATGCCCTGCGCCACCAGCGACACGACCGACAGCCAGTGCCGCCCTTCGTGCTGCAGCCGCGGGTAGAAGCCGTGCTGGCGGCAGATCTCGACGATGCGGGCGTGGTAGTCGGGCGAGCCCTTGCGGGAGAAGAGGATGAAGGGCTGGTCGCTCAGCGTCGCCAAGGGAATCTTCTTCAGCTTGGCGCTCGGGTGGTTGGCGGGCAGGCAGGCGAGGAAGGGTTCGCTATAGAGCGGCTGCGAGGTGAGGGCGGGCGGCAGGCGGTCGGTGTGGACGAGGCCGAGGTCAAGCTCCTCGCGGAGCAAGGCCTCGATCTGGTCCTGCGAGTTCAACTCGATGACGATCACCTCGACCTTGGGATGGCTGGCCTGGAAGGCCTGCAGCCAGGCGGACAGGCCGTTGAACAGCGTGGAAC
>NZ_JBFUMO010000955.1:0-1427 GCF_054049355.1 Roseateles sp. P5_E11
CTTCAGCGCGGCGACCTGAGCGGCCGCCCTGCCCTGCTCGTCGGCCAGCGCCTGGGGCACGTCGGCCAGGCGCGCGGCGGCTGCATCGGCACGCCGCTGGTGGATGGCGCGTACCTGCAGCTCGCCCGGATCGCGCATCAGCTCACGCTCGCGCTCGGCCAGTTGATGCAGCTGCTGGCCGTAGACGAGCTGCGGCAGGGGCCAGCCGGTCTGCTTGACGCTGAGCCAGATGACCGGCACCAGGTAGGCCAGGATCATGATCAGGTACTGGGCCACCTGGGTCCAGGTGACGGCACGCATGCCGCCCAGGAAGGAGCAGACCAGCACGCCGCCCAGGCCGACGAAGACGCCGACCTCGAAGCCCAGGCCGGTKAGCCGCGTCGTGATGAGGCCGACGCCGTAGATCTGTGCGACCAGGTAGACGAAGGACACCAGGATGGCGGCACCGGCTCCCACCAGCCGCAAGGCGCGGCTGTCGAAGCGTTCGGCGAGGAAGTCCGCCAGCGTGAATTGCCCGAAGCGACGCAGATAGGGCGCGATGCACAGCGCCACGAGAACGAAGCCACCCGTCCAGCCCAACACATAGGCCAGGCCCGCGTAGCCGCTGGCGTAGAGCGTGCCTGCCAGGCCGATGAAGGTGGCCGCGCTCATCCAGTCCGCACCGGCGGCCATGCCGTTGTACAGCGGCGGCACGCGCCGGCCGGCGACGAAGTATTCGGCCGGGTCGGTGGTGCGGCAAAGGATGCCGATGACGGCGTAGACGGCGACAGTCGCGCCGAGGAAGGTGTAGCCGATCCAGACCTTGGGCAGGCCGCGCTGCTCGCCCAGGCCCAGGCCGACCACCAGGGCGATGAAGCTCAGTGCGAACAGGAAATAGCGGCGGTGCAGGGGGCTGGCGGACACGGCCGCGATCATGGCAATAAAAAGCCCGGATTCCCCTTACGGAGAACCCGGGCTGGTCGTCAATCGCGAAGACTTGCTTGGCGCTTTACTTGGCGGCCAGGCGCTGCCAGGTCTCGATCACCGTGTCCGGGTTCAGCGAGATCGACACGATGCCCTCCTCGGCCAGCCAGTCGGCGAAGTCCGGGTGATCGCTGGGACCTTGGCCGCAGATGCCGATGTATTTGCCGGTGGCGCGGCAGGCGCGGATGGCGCGCGAGATCATGGCCTTGACGGCCGGGTCGCGCTCGTCGAAATCGCCGGCCAGCTGCTCCAGGCCCGAGTCACGGTCCAGACCGAGTGTGAGCTGCGTCAGGTCGTTGGAGCCGATGGACATGCCGTCGAAATGCTCCAGGAACTGCTCGGCCAGGATGGCGTTGCTCGGCACTTCGCACATCATGATGATGCGCAGGCCGTCCGTGCCACGCTTCAGGCCCCGCTCCGCGAGCATCGCAACGACCTTTTCGGCCTGCTTCACGGTGCGCACG
>NZ_JBFUMO010000956.1:0-1425 GCF_054049355.1 Roseateles sp. P5_E11
ACGGCCGCGGAGGTATCTGAGCGCTTGGCGAAAGAAATCCAGCGTCATGGCAGCTTTGACGATCCCGATGCAGCGCTCGACTTCGTGTCTGGCGCGTTGCTGCGCGCCGAGCGTCGCCTGGACTGTGCGCGCGCCGCAGAGACGGCTTCGCGGGAGGCGGGTTTGTTGGCTGATCGTGGCCGCGCGATGTCGACGGGCGCCGTAGGCGTACCGACGCTGGCCTAACGGGTATTGCCATGGTCAAGGACTGGCCGAGCGTATTCTCACGGGTGAGGTCCGCGTTGATGCGGCGCGGCCGTTCGGAGCAGGATGCGGATGACTTGGTGCAGGAAGCCTGGGTTCGTTTGGCTTGCTACGAGCGCGAGAATCATGTGGAGCAGCCGGAGGCGTTCTTGATGAGAGCCGCGCTCAACCTGTCCATCGACGCACACCGCGCCACTGCCACGCGTGGCGAGCAGGTGTTGCTGGAGGATGTGGTCCTCCTGGACGCCCGGCCGGGCGTGGAGGATGAGCTGCTTGGGCGTGAGCGCTTGGCACGACTGAGTGAGTGCTTGGCACGCTTGAGTGACAAGACGCGCGATATCTTCCTCGCGCACCGTGTCGACGGCCTGACCTACCAGCAGATCGCCGATCAACACGGCATGAGCATCACCTCAGTCCACAAGCACATCGCCAAGGCGCTGCTGGTTGTCACGGGGATGATGGAAGGCTGGTATCCGTGAACGGGTCGATGTCCGATGTTCCGGGTCGAGAGAGCGCCGACGCCCCATCCCGGGTCACCCCGGAAATCGGCGCTGAGGCAGCGCTGTGGGTGGCCCGCTTGCACGGGCCTGATCGGGATGCGGCGATGGAGCGCGAGTTCCACGCCTGGCAGGCTCGTTCGCCCGCGCACCAGGAAGCGTTCGGCAAGTGCACCGAGACCTGGCTGGACGTCTCGCGCCTCAAGCTCGCAGATGCCTACGGCACCGTGTCGKCTTCGCGCCGCGTGCGCGACGCGCACAGCTTCGGTGGTGCAAGCGTGCGGTGGGCAGGAGCGGGGGCGCTTGCAGTGGTGCTGGCCTGCAGCGCGTTGCTGTTCCAGCACTGGCGCGAGGAGGGGACATACGGCACAGCCGTTGGTGAACAGCGATGGGTCGTACTGGAGGACGGCACGCGCATGTTGCTGAACACGGACACGCGGGTGCGCGTGGACTTCGGCAGGGCACAGCGAACGGTACGGGTKGATGGCGGGGAAGCGCTGTTCGAGGTGGCCAAGGATGCCCAGCGGCCGTTCGTCGTCCGCGTGGAGGGCAGCGAGGTGGTCGCTGTCGGCACGGCCTTCTCCGTGCGGCTCACTGAAGTGAACGAAAAGGACAGCGAGCTTGCGGTCACGCTGATCGAAGGAAAGGTCAACGTGCGCCCGGCCGCAGAGCAGGGGATAGGCAC
>NZ_JBFUMO010000957.1:0-1421 GCF_054049355.1 Roseateles sp. P5_E11
GCCATCTACCGCTACACGCAGTACGCCGGCGGCCCCGAGCTTGAGGACCGGACGCTGGCGCTCAAGCTCTTTGCTGGCAAGCACACGAGCAAGGCCTATCCGACGACTCAGGAACTGCTCGCCTTTGGCACCAAGGTTTGCAATGTGAAGGCGCCGGCCACCGTGCTTCAACGCCTGGCGCAGGGCATGCAGCAGGCGCTGCAGGAAGCGAAGTCCGATGAACGCATCCCGCGTGAGCTGCTGTCGCGCATGCGGGAGGTCTGGGAGTCAGGGCTGGCCTATGGCGATGCCGAAACGGCAAAGCCGCGCAGGCCGCATTGAGGCTCTCGCCAGGCTTGCGCAATGGCGTCGCAGCAAGGCGCAAAGGTGAAGACAGTAGCAGCGCTACGGCTAGCCTTTGCAACGCCGCTGTGGCGTCATTTCGCAGGTCCGATGCCTTCAGTCGAAGACCGGTGACTCCACGCCCAATACCTTGTGCAGCTTGGGGCTGGTCGTCGTGTACTGCAGGTGGATGCGCTTGTCCGGGAACACATACGGTGCTGCGCCGAATGCCGCCAGCGCGGTTTCGTGGAAGCCGCTCAGGATGAGCTTCTTCTTGCCCGGGTAGGTGTTGACGTCGCCGACGGCAAAGATGCCCGGCACGCTGGTCTCGAACTTCTCGGTGTCGACAACGATCTGCTTGCGCTCCAGCGCCAGGCCCCACTCGGCGATGGGGCCGAGCTTCGGTGACAGGCCAAAGAAGGCCAGCACCTGGTCGCAGGGCACGACGCGCGTGATGCCGTCGTTGCCGGTGATCTTGACGCCGGTCAATTGCCCGTTCGCTTCGTCAATGCCGGTGGCCTGGCCGACGATGAACTGCATCTCCATTGCGTCGCAGAGTTCGCGCATCTTGGCCACGCTGGCTGGCGCGGCGCGGAACTCGTCG
Organism: Roseateles sp. P5_E11; assembly: GCF_054049355.1. NCBI lineage: Bacteria > Pseudomonadati > Pseudomonadota > Betaproteobacteria > Burkholderiales > Sphaerotilaceae > Roseateles > Roseateles sp. P5_E11. The sequence continues at coordinate 926 of NZ_JBFUMO010000957.1, forward strand.
CGACGGTGCACGAGGATGACGCTCTCAGCCTTGTGCGGGTTGCCGTCGGGATTGGCGGCGCAGAAGTTCAGCGCCCAATCCAGGGCCGAATCGCCGCCGCCGATGATGAGCAGGTTCTTGCCGGCGAACTGGTTCGGTGCCTTGACGCGGTAGTGGACCTGCGTGCCCTCGTAGGGCTCGACGCCGTCGACCTTCAGCGTGCGCGGCTGAAAGCTGCCGACGCCGCCAGCGATGAAGACGGCCTTGGCCAGCAGCTGCGTGCCTTTGCTGGTCTCGATCAGAAAGCGGCCATCGTCCTGCTTTTGCACGACGGTGACTTCCTGGCCCAGGTGGAAGGTCGCGCCGAAGGGCTGGATCTGCCTGAGCAGGTTATCGGTCAGTTCCTTGCCGGTGCACACGGGCACGGCCGGGATGTCGTAGATGGGCTTGTCGGGATAGAGCTCGATGCACTGGCCGCCGGGATAGGCCAGGCTGTCGATGATGTGGGCCTTGATCT
>NZ_JBFUMO010000958.1:0-1419 GCF_054049355.1 Roseateles sp. P5_E11
GGCTCGGACGCCCTGGCTCTCCAGCTGCGTGGCCAGCGATGCCGTGCGGACGTCTACGCCGAAGCCGCCGACCATCGGGGGAATGAGCTGCTTTCCCGCGGCGCGCAGTTCGCTGAAATCGAGCTTGCGCCGCACGTGGACCACTACGACCGGCTCGTCGGTGATCCAGCCTCGCTTGAAGCGGAAGCCCTCGGAGACGGCCATGACGTCAGTATTGCCTGCAAGCAACTGACGCGCCACGGCAGCCGCTCCTTCGATGGTCGACGCGGATGCGCTGCCGATCCCGGGGAGGCCACCGGCCGGCGCTGCACCTGCAGCGGCAACGCCGACGGAGGCGCCGCCGCCGATGCGCACCGTGATCTCGACTGGGATCTGGAAGGCGTAGGTGTACGTAGCCCCTTGGGGCAGACCCACGCCGCCCTGAGGCGTGGCCATCGGCCCGCACTGGAAGACAGGCGACGGCGCAGCTGCGAGAGCCGGTGTGGCCCCCTCCTGGATGCCCGGCAGCTCGCCCGCCTGAACTCGCTTCAGCAACGAGGCCAGCAGGGGCGCGGGCACGGCGAAGTTCGCTTGCCTGTACAGGCCTGCGAAGTGAAGGCCGACGGCTTCGCCTGTGGTGAGGTTGATGACGACGGATCCAGAGTTGCCACCGAGGGTGGAGCAGTCGTGTTCGATCTCGTCATCACTGACGCTCTTCAGCTCGCCGGGCGCCAGACGCTTCTTGTCGTAAACATCGCCGAACAAGCGTTTGACCAGGTCCTGGTCTGGCACCCGGTCGTCGCGCGCCGGGTACCCAATCGTCGCGACGAAGTAGTCGCCATCGAGGTTGGCGGCCAGTGGAATGGGGGAGGGCAGCGGTGCATCGCCGGTACGGCGCGTGACACGGAGGAACGCGACGTCCGGGCCGTCGGAAGGAGCGATCCACAGGGCAGTGGTGAGCGGGTACTCAAGGGCCGTGGACCGATCGAATTCCTCCAGGAAATCGATGCGCGGCACCATCGGCGAGCCACCCATGCCTGGGCGGAACGTAAAGCCCTTGGACTGCCTGCGTGCGAACTCCTGTGCAACGTGGCGGTTGGTGACGATGATGTCGCTGGCAATGAGCCAGCCCGTTCCGAGCCATGAGAAGTCGTCGCTGTTGGCAACCTCGATGCGCCCAACGGCTGGGATGACGCGGTTCAGCACTTCCCCTGCGGCGAGGATGCGGTCCTTCCAGACCTCGCTGTCGGGGCCGACAAACTGACTGGTGACCTTGTTCTCGCGAATGGTCAGGATGGGGCGTCGGAAGGGTTCGACTATGGTTTCGGTGACGAAGCGGCCTGCCGCTGTCGCATTGCCCTGTTCGTCGACCAGGTCATCCCCCACCCCCAGGACAAGGGCCCGCGTGTTGAGTGCGCCCTCAGGGAGCTTGGCTGCCTT
>NZ_JBFUMO010000959.1:0-1415 GCF_054049355.1 Roseateles sp. P5_E11
GCGCAGTACTCGCCCAGACGTCGGTTCAACTCAGCCAACCTGGTTGGCTTGTTGCTGCACACCAGCGAGTAGATTTCGCTGAGCTTGTCGTGATGCAGCGTGACGGCGTTTGGAAGCCGAAACGCAGGCACGAACTGGTTGACGGCCAGAACGGCGACCACGGCAGCAAAGATCCGCTGTTCAATCTGACGTTGCCTCAGAAGTGCGCCCACGACAGGATCCGCATACGGATTGAAATCGTCGGCCCGCTCGCCATCGAATTCGATCTGTCCATTGCCGTACCCTTTGTTGCGCAGGAGCAGGGCTTTGACGAAGTTGCGCTTGCCGCGCTCCAACCCGCGGAGCACCGGGTTCCAGATCTTGTTGTCTACCTTGTAGAGCATGGCGTAAATCGACGGGCAAAAGATGATGCCGTCGTTCTTCCGCATCGCGTGGACATCATGTCCCACGCGCAACCTATCGATCTGCGCTGCAAACTCGACCATCGCATCGATGTGCGCGTCGATCCATGGTGAAGGCTCAATACCCTTGGCGTTCGCAAAGCTGAACCCGTACACCCTCAGCACCTCCGCCATGGGAAGCGTGCAGTTGTGCATCTGTGGGACAAACGGCAGAACCCCTTCATCCCGCGAGACAGGAGGGTGCGCCTTCATCAGCTCGACCAACGCGCCGAAAGTCTCGTCGAATGCCGCGGTGCGCTCGGCCAGCGCTAGAAGGTGTCCATAGACGGCTTCGTTCGTCAGCCCAGCCATGGACACCGCGCCCTCGAAGTTCCTCTTGGTGATGTGCAGCGGTCGTACCTGAAATCCGCCTAGTCGCGCTTCCACCTCGGCCGCCGTCTTGTCGGTGCTCCAGACGATCGTCGGGAGGCCACGGACGTCGGCATGGTCTTCATTGAGCAGATCCGCCCTGATCATTCGCACGCACAAGGCCGCGCCTGCCATCTTGGATGCGACTAGTTGCGACCTTTCCAGACCCGTCTCCAGCATGTCGTGCGGGAACGCCACGAGCGTTTCCAAGATTGCCAGGTAGTCGGGAAACAGCGCCAGTGAGAATCCCTGGAAGAGGGTCTGGCCGATGTTGCCGACGTCCGTCGGCATGGCGATGATGTGCTGGATGGCGCTGGTGCTCACACCCCGATTCTGCTGGCGATACCGAAGAGGCGCGTCGGCACTCCATCAGCGGCTGACGCCCCGGTCCTCCTGACCGACACCCGGTGTGAGGGGCGATTCCAGGCCTTGGGACCGCAGCATCCCGCGAACGTATCCCGAGACAGCCTTAGCCAGTCGTTCGTCCGTCGGCGCGCCCGAAAACTTGAGCGCACTCGCTATGCGCTCCCATGCCTCGAGTCCTTCCCGACTGAACGGATTCACGAGGGGGCTCATCTCACTGGGCTTCGAGTCGAGCATCAGACG
>NZ_JBFUMO010000960.1:0-1414 GCF_054049355.1 Roseateles sp. P5_E11
CCGCTCACTTGCACTTGTAGGGCTTGCCGACCATGCCGATCGCCCGCGGGGCGACGCTGCCGTTGAACTGATCCATGTCGGCAATGCGTGAGCGGAAGATCTCGACGCAGGTGTTGCCGCGGCGCATGACGGTGCGGCGGTCCCCGAGTGCGCCGACAGCTTGGGAGCGGTTCTCGCCGGTGCTTTCCTCGACCCAGGCGCCTGCCCCGCCGGTGGCGTCAGCGATGCGGTCCTCGAACGTCGGCCGCGCCGTGTTGCTGCGCGGGTCGCTCAGCGCCGGGTTGCGTGCGGCGGCGGACGACGCGGCATAGCCGGGCGGCAGGGTCAAGCGCAGCGCCGTGCGTGGCGGCTCGGCCGGTGCCGTGGTGGCAGGAACGGTTTCGGCCGGCGCGGTGGGCGCAGGGATGGCGGCGCCGGGCGCATCGGTCCTGAAGGGCAGGGGCGCGATGTCGGGCAGCTCGGGCTCCTGCTTGCGCGGCGCAGGCGCGACGGACGGCGCGGGCGGCGGCGCCTGCTGCGGGCGTGGCGTGAGCAGGCGCACCGTCGTCACGCGGCGCTCGCCCGGGTGGTGCAGCGGCGGCGGCCGGTGCAGCCACAGCGCCACCAGCAAGGCCAGGTGCAGCCCGCCAACCAGGCCGCGCGCGATCCAGCGGTGGTTCATGTCTTACAACTTGACGCTGAGCTTGCTGCTGGCCGGTGGCAGCAGCCGGGCCGCGTCGGGCCAGCTCTCCTGGCCGGTCAGCAGCGTGCAGGGGCGGCCTTTCTCGCCGGGCTTGGCTTCTGGGTCGCGCTCGCCCACTGCCTGAGGCAGCGGCAAGCCGAGCAATTGGCCACTCTCACGCCACTCCAGCTCCCAGGTGGGCGTGGCCGAGCACACGCGCACGGCTTCGATGCGCGGGAACAGCCAGCGCAAGTACCAAGGCAGCAGTTCCTCGCGCAATGTGCGCGCGACGCGCAAGGTCTGGCGCACCTTGGCCATCGTCAGCTGTTCGGGCGGAACGGTCAGCTCGATGGTGCCGCGCACGGCCATCTGGCCCTTGGGCGCGTTGGTCGCGAAGTCGGCCGTCCTGGCCTCGGCCTCGGGCAGCAGGGGCAGGTCGAAGCGGCCCTCGCCGTCGACCGGGATCGGGTGGTCAGCCTCGTCGCTTCGCACCACCATGCGTAGCTCAGGCAGAGGCAGTTTGGTCTTCTCGGCGTCGACCTTGAAGTCCATGCGGAACAGCCCCTCGCCGTGCTTGCTCAGCTTGGTCAGCAGCTCGTTGATGCGCGCATAGGGCAGCACGCTCTTGTCGCGCTTGAGGTCGGTCTGGACGGGCGGCAGGACTTCGGTCTGCGCGTGGGCGGCGCAGGCCGCGAGCAGCAGGCAAGGGATCAGAAAGCGCATGTGCAGGAAGCAGGTCAGGGTTCTTCGGGC
>NZ_JBFUMO010000961.1:0-1403 GCF_054049355.1 Roseateles sp. P5_E11
GTAGTTGCCCTTCCATGGAATGCCATGGCCGCGGTCGAGTTCAAGGATCCATTCGGCCGCGTTGTCCAGGAAGTAGCGATCATGGGTGATGGCCACCACGGTGCCGGGGAAGCGCTGCAGGAACTGCTCCAGCCACTCGACCGACTCGGCGTCCAAGTGGTTGGTGGGTTCGTCCAGCAGCAGCATGTCCGGCTTGGACAGCAGCAGGCGGCACAGCGCCACGCGGCGCTTTTCGCCGCCGGACAGCACGCCGATGACGGCGTCCCACGGCGGCAGGTTCAGCGCGTCGGCGGCCAGTTCCAGCTGCAGGTCGGTGTTCTCGGAGCCGGCGGCGGCAATGATGGATTCCAGCTCGCCCTGCTCTGCAGCCAGCGCGTCGAAGTCGGCGTCCTCTTCGGCATAGGCGGCATAGACCTCGTCCAGGCGCTTCTTCGCGGCAAGCACGCCGCCGATGCCCTCTTCCACGGCCTCACGCACGGTCTGGTCGGGGTTCAGGCGCGGCTCCTGCTCCAGGTAGCCGATCTTGATGCCAGGCATCGGCGTGGCTTCGCCCTCGTACTCCTTGTCGACGCCCGCCATGATCTTCAGGATGGTCGACTTGCCCGAACCGTTCACGCCCAGCACGCCGATCTTGGCGCCGGGGAAGAAGGACAGCGAGATGTCCTTCAGGATGTGGCGCTTGGGAGGAACCGTCTTGTTGACGCGGTTCATTGAAAAGACGTACTGGGCCATGGGCAAATCCTGTGAGGCTGAAACAGCGGCAGGCCCCGGAAGAGGGCCTGCATTGCCTGGTATTGTCGCCGAGCCCGCGTTTCCAGGAAGTCAGATGCTCCGTCTTGCCGCCGCCCTGATCGTTCTCGCCACCGGCCTCGTCCAAGCCCAGACCCTGCGCTGGTCCAGCCAGGGCGACATGCAGACCACCGATCCGCATTCGCAGAACGAGGTCATGACCAACAGCCTGAACAACCAGGTCTACGAGGGCCTGACCCGGCGCGGCAAGGACATGAGCATCGGCCCGGCGCTGGCGACCGAGTGGACCCAGGTTACGCCGCTGATCTGGCGCTTCAAGCTGCGCCCGGGCGTCAAGTTCCACGACGGCACGCCCTTCACCGCCGACGACGTCGTGTTCTCGATGCAGCGCCTGCGCGACCCGAATGCACCGCAGCGCGTCTATGCGAATGCCGTCGGCATCCCGAAGGCGGTGGACCCGCTGACCGTCGTCTTCGCGCTGGACAAGCCCAATCCCATCGTGCCGGAGCTGATAGCCAACCTGTTCATCATGAGCCAGCGCTGGTGCGAGCAGCACCGCGTGACGAAACCGCTGAACTTCAAGCAGCAGGAGGAGTCCTATGCCAGCCAGAACGCCAACGGCACCGGCCCCTTCATGCTGGTCAGCCGACAGC
>NZ_JBFUMO010000962.1:0-1402 GCF_054049355.1 Roseateles sp. P5_E11
GACCAGGTCCGCACGCTGAACACGGACGACCTCAACAGCCTCACGTCCGACCAGTTCAACAAGCTCTCCACCGCCCAGGTGCAGGTGCTGACGACTGCTCAGCTGAGCAACCTGACGACGGACAACCTCAACGCGATGGGCTCGGCCCAGTTCGCCACGCTGAATTCGTCGCAACTGGGTTCGCTGACGTCGGACCAGTTGCCCAAGATGGAGACGGCCGATCTGCGCGCCGTCACGACTGCGGCACTGGCGGGCCTGAGCTCCGACCAGATCCTGACGCTGACCTCCGACGAGGTGGCGGGCCTGTCCACGGGACAGATTGCTTCGCTGTCCGCCACGCAAGTCAAGGGCCTGACGGCCGGTGACATGACGGCCCTGTCCACGGCCCAAGTTGGCGTGCTGAGCTCTAGCCAAGCGGCCGCATTGAGCACGGAYCAGCTSTCRGCCATCGAGGCGGCCGACATGAAGTCGCTGACGACGGCCGCCCTGCGYGCSCTGTCCAGCACCCAGYTSGACGGCCTGACCTCGGACCAGYTGCGCGCGCTGAGCTCCAGCCAGATCAACTCGCTGACCACCGACCAGGTCCGCACGCTGAACACGGACGAYCTCAACAGCCTSWCGTCCGACCAGTTCAACAAGCTYTCCACYGCCCAGRTSCARGTGCTGACGACCRCTCAGCTCAGCAACCTGACGACGGACAACCTCAACGCCCTGGGCACGGCCCAGTTCGCATCGCTGAATTCCACGCAATTCGGTTCACTGACGTCTGACCAGTTGCCCAAGCTGGAAACCGCCGACCTGCGCGCCGTCACGACGGCCGCGCTGCGCGGCCTCTCCTCGGATCAGGTGCTGACGCTGAGCTCCGATGAGGTGTCCAGCCTCACGACCGCCCAGATCGGCTCGCTGACCACCAGCCAGATCCAAGGCCTGACGGCTGCTGACATGACGGCCTTGGGCACCGCCCAGGTGGCCGTGCTGAGTTCGGCTCAGGCACAGTCGCTGTCCACCGACCAGCTGTCGGCCATCGACGCGGCCGACATGAAGTCGTTGACGACGGCCGCCCTGCGCGCCCTGAGCAGCACCCAGCTCGACGGCCTGACCAGCGACCAGCTGCGCGGCCTGACCAGCACCCAGCTCAACGCGCTGACGACCAGCCCGCAGATCGTCAGCCTCAACACGGACGACCTCAACGTCCTGACGACGGATCAGATCTCCCGCCTGTCGACCTCGCAGATCCAGGCGCTGACGACGACGCAGCTGTCCAACCTGGCCACGGACAGCCTCAACGCGATGGGCTCGGCCCAGTTCGCGACACTGTCCTCCAGCCAGTTCGGCTCGCTGACGACCGACCAGCTGTCCAAGCTGGAAACGGCCGACCTGCGTGCCGTCACGACCAATGCGC
>NZ_JBFUMO010000963.1:0-1400 GCF_054049355.1 Roseateles sp. P5_E11
CTGCTTCCTGCCGGCCAGTGGCAAGGCGATGGTGAAGCGCCTGGCACCGACGAATAACGACGCGCTGATCCAGCAGGACAGGGCAGCCATTCAAAAGGTGCAGCCGGTCGCCAGCAGCGGCGGCTCCATCGATTTGTTCTAGGAGGCCACCGATGGCCAAGACCAAAGTCGTGGTGGTGGACGACTCAGCGCTGGTGCGCTCCATCCTCACCGAGATCATCAACCGGCAGTCCGACATGGAATGCATCGGCGCGGCCGCCGACCCGCTGGTCGCGCGCGAGATGATCCGCAACCTCAACCCCGACGTCATCACGCTGGACGTCGAGATGCCGCGCATGGATGGCCTCGATTTCCTGTCGCGGCTGATGCGACTGCGGCCGATGCCAGTGGTGATGGTGTCCACGCTGACTGAGCGCGGTGCCGAGGTCACGCTGAAGGCGCTGGAACTGGGCGCCATCGACTTCGTCGCCAAACCCAAGATCGGCGTGGCCGACGGCATCCGCCAACTGGCCCAGGACATCACGGACAAAATCCGCATCGCCTCCAAGGCCCACATCCGCCGCGCGCCACCGCCGCCCGCACCGGGTGCAGCCGCGCCAGCCCCGGTCAAGGCCGTCACGATGGCCAGCCTCGGCAGGGCCTCGACCGAAAAGATCATCTTCATCGGCGCCTCCACCGGGGGCACCGAAGCCACCAAGGACGTGTTGATCAACCTGCCGGCCGACAGCCCGGCCGTTGTCATCACCCAGCACATGCCGCCCGGCTTCACCAAGAGCTATGCCGCGCGGCTGGACGGCCTGTGCAAGATCCGCGTCAAGGAAGCCCAGGACGGCGAGCGCATCCTGCCCGGCCACGGCTATATCGCGCCGGGCGGCATGCATCTGAGCGTGGAACGCAGCGGCGCGAACTACATCGCCCGCGTACAGGACGGCGAGCCCATCAACCGCCATAAGCCCTCGGTCGAAGCGCTGTTTCTGTCGGCTGCCAAGGTGGTCGGCCCGAACGCCATCGGCATCATGCTGACCGGCATGGGCGCGGATGGCGCCAGGGCCATGAAGGTCATGAAGGACGCTGGCGCCTACAACTACTGCCAGGACGAGGCCAGTTGCGTCGTCTTCGGCATGCCGCGCGAGGCCATCGCGGCCGGCGCGGCGGACGAGGTGCTGCCGCTGAACCAGATTGCGACCAAAGTGCTGGAGCGGCTGCGCGCCACTTCGGGCATCTCGCTCAACCGCGTCTGACGATTCATTTCAGGCGTTTTGCGGGCCGAGCGCCGGGCCGCTCCCTAGCCGGCCAGCCTCGGGCGATGTGCTTGTCGGTCAATCCGGCAAGCATCGCCGTCCCCTCGGGGGCTGAGGCCGGACACATTGCGCCCAGTGGGCGCGATGTGCCTGCCGAAG
>NZ_JBFUMO010000964.1:0-1399 GCF_054049355.1 Roseateles sp. P5_E11
TTCATGCCAGAGCATGCAGGCGAGCATGAAGCTGGGGCTGACGCCGCGGCCTTCCTGCACGCGCCGGTCGGTGTCCTCGAAGGCCTGACGCACGAAGTTGCCGCGCATACCCTCGTGCAGGTCACCTGTTTCGGTCAGCATGGCGTCCAGCACTGCGAACACGCCGCGGCCCAGGCCCAGCTTCTTCAGCTGCGCGATGCTGGCCAGGGAATGGCCGGTCTGCAACAGCTTGATCATCTCGTCGAAGAGGCGCGAAGCCGGCACATTGGCCAGCAACGCCGACGAGGCCTTCACCGGCGCCAGCGTCTTGGGCTCGAGCGTGAAGCCCAGCTTGGCGGCGAAGCGCACGGCGCGAATGATGCGGACCGGGTCCTCGCGGTAGCGGGTTTCGGGATCGCCGATCATGCGCAGCAGCTTGGCCTTGGCGTCGGCGAGGCCACCGTGGTAGTCCACCACCAGTTGGCGCTGCGGGTCGTAATACATCGCGTTGACCGTGTAGTCGCGACGGGCAGCATCCTCGATCTGCGGGCCCCAGACGTTGTCGCGCAGCACGCGGCCGCTGGCATCCACAGCGTGATGCTTGCCATCCAGCTCGGCTTTGCCCGTCTTCTCGTTGCCGGCGATGGCTTCCGATTCCGTCGGCAGCGCGCGGAAGGTCGAGACCTCGATCACTTCGTGCTCACGACCGCGGCCGTAGACAACGTGAACGATGCGAAAGCGCCGGCCGATGATGAAAGCGCGGCGAAACAGCCCCTTGACCTGTTCCGGCGTCGCATTGGTCGCGACGTCGAAGTCCTTGGGCCGCATGTTCAGCAGCAGGTCGCGCACGGCGCCGCCGACGATATAGGCCTCGAAACCCGCATCGGTCAACGTCTTGACGACCTTGACGGCGCGCTCGTCAAGCAGATCCGGGTTGATGCCGTGAACCTCGGCCGTCACCTCCACCCGTTTGCCCAGCGGGCTGGTCTTCTTGGGGGCTGCGGCGGGTTTGCCAAGCAGTTTGTCGATGAACTTTTTGATCATGCGAAGAGGTGCAACTGGGGCCAGCCCCGTTCGGCGGCGATCGCAGCGAGGGTCGGGCTGGGATTGGTCGCCACAGGGTGGCTGACGCGTTCAAGCAGGGGCAGATCGTTGGTCGAGTCGCTGAAGAAGTTCACGCGCTCGAAATCGCGCCATTGTGCCCCCAGGCCCTGCAACCAGCCCTCGACGCGCGCGATCTTGCCCTCGCGGAAGCTCGGGATGCCGCGAATGGCTCCGGTGTAGCGCTGCTCGGCGTCGCGTTCCAGCTCGACGGCGATCAGGTGCGCGATGCCAAAGGCCGCTGCAATCGGCGCTGTGACGAATTCATTGGTCGCCGTGACCAGGGCGATGAGGTCGCCCGCTGCACGGTGCTTCTCGA
>NZ_JBFUMO010000965.1:0-1390 GCF_054049355.1 Roseateles sp. P5_E11
TACCACGCCTGTGTCGCGGCCGGCGAATATGGCGCCGAACGATTTGTTCTGATCAGCACTGACAAGGCGGTCAACCCGACCAACGTGATGGGCGCGACCAAGCGCGCAGCCGAGCTGGTCATCAGCCACATGGCATCGCAGGGCTACGCGACTCGCTTCATGGCAGTGCGTTTCGGCAACGTGCTCGGCTCCAGCGGCAGCGTGATCCCGAAGTTCAAGGAACAGATCGCTCGGGGAGGGCCGGTGACAGTGACGCACCCTGATATCACGCGCTATTTCATGACCATCCCCGAGGCGGCACGCTTGGTGGTGCAGGCCGCTGCGCTGAGCGCAAGCGGCCAGGTCTTCGTGCTCGACATGGGCGAACCGGTGCGCATTGCCGATCTGGCGCGGGACATGATCCGCCTGTCGGGTCACTCCGAGACCGACATGCCCGTCACCTATGTCGGCTTGCGCCCAGGGGAGAAGCTGTATGAGGAGCTGCTATCGGCCAACGAGGCCACCATGACGACGCCGATAAAGCGCCTGTTGATCGCGCGGCTCGACGACGGCCCGCGGCATGCGGGAGTGCGTGACTGGCTGGCGGCATGGGAAAGCGAGCCCAAGGTTGCATCAGATGCGGACGTGCGGCGGGCCTTGAAGAATCTTCTGGGCGGGGAGTACGACCATGGTTAGCCGGCGTGCCGTGCTCGGCATCAGTGTCGCGTTGCTGCTGGGCTTGTTCTGGATTTTCCGTGCACCGGCGGTCGCGCGGCTGCATGACGTCGACCAGCGATGGCTCCACGAGTTCGTTACCGATGCACTGTCGCGCTGGCGCGCTGACGAGGATTGGGCTCGCGCCGAGCCGATCGCACGGTCACCTGACTATCGTTGGCTGCACGTTGGCGCCGAACCCCTTCGCATCGCCCATGCTCTGGGTGAAGCCGGTACGCCGGGTGCCAATACGCTGACTGCCCTGCAGCGCTCGCTGGCGCTGGGCTTTCGGCATCTGGAAGTCGATCTCTGGCTGGAGGGCGACCGCGTTCGCTGCCATCACGGTCCGCCGGGTCCACCGGCCTACCAGCCGGGCGACTGTGACTTGGTGTCACTGCTGGGCGCCCTGCCGGCCGATGCGTGGCTGGTGCTCGACATCAAGACGGATTTCGTGCGTACTGGGGAACGCGCACTCGACATCGCCGACAGCCTCAAGCGCACCCGCCAGTTCATCTTCCAGCTCTATGAGCCCGAGCATTCGGCGCAGTTCAACCGTTGGCAGACGCGCTACGCCGACCTGCCAGGGCCGCTGGTCACGGCCTATCGTGCCCACCGCGCCGTCGACCATGTCGCGCTGCATACCGGGCGCATAGGAGTGAGCGTGCTGACGCTACCGCTGGAGCGAACGCGTGCTTAC
>NZ_JBFUMO010000966.1:0-1381 GCF_054049355.1 Roseateles sp. P5_E11
GGACTTGTCGGACTCGTCCTGGATGTGGCTAATGCCCTCGATCTTCTTTTCCTGCACCAGTTCGGCAATGCGCTCAAGCAGGGTCTTCTTGTTGACCTGGTAGGGGATCTCGTCAACGATGATCGACTGGCGCGAACCCTTGTCGATGTCCTCGAAATGCACCTTGGCGCGCATGACGACGCGGCCGCGGCCGGTGCGGTAGCCATCGCGCACGCCAGCCAGGCCGTAGATGATGCCGGCGGTCGGGAAGTCCGGCGCCGGGATGATCTCCATCAGCTCGTCAACGGTGCATTCCGGGCTCTTCAGCGCGAACAGGCAGGCGTCGACAACCTCGTTGAGGTTGTGCGGCGGGATATTCGTGGCCATACCCACGGCAATACCCGAAGCGCCATTCACCAGAAGATTCGGCAAACGGGTCGGCAGTACCAGGGGTTCCTTATGGCTGCCGTCATAGTTGGGTCCGAAATCGACGGTTTCCTTGTCGATGTCAGCCAACATTTCGTGAGCGATTTTGTCGAGACGAATCTCGGTGTATCGCATTGCAGCGGCGTTATCTCCGTCGATCGAGCCGAAGTTGCCTTGACCATCGATCAGCATGTGGCGCAGGCTGAATGGCTGCGCCATGCGGACGATGGTGTCGTAAATGGCCGAGTCGCCGTGCGGGTGGTATTTGCCCATGGTCTCGCCCACCGCCTGCGCACTCTTGCGGTACTTGGCGTTGTAGGTGTTGCCCATCTCGTTCATCGCGTACAGCACGCGACGGTGCACCGGCTTCAGGCCGTCACGCGCATCGGGCAGGGCGCGTCCCACGATCACGCTCATCGCGTAGTCGAGATAGGAGCGGCGCATCTCCTCCTCGAGGCTGATCGGGAGGGTTTCCTTGGCGAACTGGGTCATGCGGCAGGATGACGCACGCGCTACACGGCCGCGGCGTCCTCAGAGGTAGGTGAAAGGCGCGAATTCTATGCGGCCCGCCCCCCTGTAGCAGCAGCGCAACATCGTCACCATGGCCTTGAACGTAGGCCGCCACAATGCGTTGGTCTCGGTGCCCCCATGGCACAATCGTCGGGTCCCTAGGAGAAACCCTAAAGTCTCTCCTGAGGTTAGAGGTTGAGTACTGACTCTCGCAGGGCAACTGCGGCATTCCTTGAGAGGAGAATCATGAAGAAACTGAATCGTGTGGCGTCGCTGTTTGCGGTGGCCGCGGTCGCCGTTGCTGCGTCTGGCGCATCGGCCCAAGCTATCGACAACTGGCGCGCAACCGACGGCACCGTCTGGAAGAACGGCACCAACGAATATTGCTGGCGCGACAATTTCTGGACGCCCGCTACGGCCGCCAAGGGCTGCGACGGCGAAATCAAGCCGGCACCCAAGGTTGAGC
>NZ_JBFUMO010000967.1:0-1376 GCF_054049355.1 Roseateles sp. P5_E11
GCGGAAGCCATCGATGCCGGTTTCTCGCACCCAGAACTTCATCGCGTCGATCATTGCGGCGCGCAAGCCCGGGCTCTTGTAGTTCAGCGCGACGACATCGTCCCAGTGCTCCTCGCCCGGCTGGCCTTCGTTGAAGGTGACGGGGTAGATCTCACCCTTGCCATTGAGCTTGTACCAATCCCTGTGCGCCGTGGCCCAGGGGTGATCCCAGGCCGTGTGATTGGCCACCCAGTCGAGGATGACCTTGAACCCCAGCTTGTGCGCCGCGGCGACCAGCGCCTTGGCATCGGCCAGCGTACCGAACTCGGGATTCACGGCCRTGTAGTCGCTGATCGAGTAGTAGCTGCCCAGCGTCCCCTTGCGGTTGAGCTTGCCGATGGGCTGGATGGGCATCAGCCACAGGATGTCCAMGCCCAGCCTTTTCAGCCGCTGCAGGTCCGACTGCACGGCCTTGAACGTGCCCTCGGGCGAGAACTGGCGAACGTTGATCTGGTAGATGACGGCCTGGCGGGTCCAGGGCAGATGGGGCATCTCGACGGAGGCGGCGGCAGAGGCACTCATGGCGGGCAGGGCGAGTGAGGTGGCGGCGGTCAGTACGGTGCGGCGGTTGGGCATGGCGGTCTCGATGAGGGACGTGCTGCGTGATCGCGGGCAAGTGGCAAGCGGTGGCGCCATTGAAACGGAAGATGCGTCCATGCGTGCGACAGAGGTCGAGCTTCTCTCCAGCTTGTGCGTCATGTGCCCCTGAATCATCGCCCGTCTCCCGACCGGGCCGATGAGGRCCCCCAAACGAAAAAGCCCGGCGCACGGCCGGGCCTCATTCAACACCGAAGCATCAGAACTTGTAGTTCGCCCCCAGCAGGAAGGTGCGCCCCCAGCGGATGTACTCCAACGGGCGATCCTTGGTGCCGGCGTAGGTTTGGTAAGCCTCGTTGGTCAGGTTGTTGACCTGGAACAGCAGCCCCAGACCCTTGAAGGCGCCCTCGTTGAAGGAGTAGCCCAGTTGGAGGTCGGTGATCTTCTCGCCAACAACGTAGCGCAGGGTACGTGAGCCGTTGAAGTTGCCGATTTCACCAATGAAGTCCGAGCGGCGGCGCTGGCTCACGCGGGCCTCGAACCCATTGGCCTCGTAGTAGGCCGTCAGGTTGTAGACCCGCTTGGACAGGCCGGGCAGCGCGATGTCGCCGCCACCCACGCTGCTCGCACTCTCCGGATCCTGGATCTTGATGCTGCTGTGGGTGAAGCTGGCGCTGGCCTGGATGCCAAAGCCCTTGAAGGTGTCGGAGACGAGGCTCAGCGGCAGCGAGGCCGAGAGCTCGACACCAGACAGCTTCCCGCCCTTGCCGTTGAACGGCGCCGTGAAAGTGCCCGTGGGC
>NZ_JBFUMO010000968.1:0-1359 GCF_054049355.1 Roseateles sp. P5_E11
GTTGATCAGGTAGGTCGCACGCGCGCCCACCTCTGCGTTGAGTGCGGCCTGGCCGAGGTATGGGGAGCGTGCAGCGCTGGCCTCGTTGGTCCGGACGCCGTAGTAGTAGTCGACGTACTCACTGCTCACCCATGCAGCGGACGCGCGCGGCGCCAGCAGCACGCGGTCTCCGAGTCGCCAGCTTTTCTCGAGCGCCAGCGATGCACGCTTGCCCTTGCTGTGGCCGGACGCGTCGGCGAGCACTTCGGCACTCACGTCGACCAGCGAGTTGCGCCAGGTGACCTTGCCGCCCGCCCAGAAGCCGCCCTTTCGCTTCTCCATGCCTCCAAGGATCGGCGCGTCGTCGGCCTCATAGCCGCTGCCGTCGTATTTCACCAGCAGCCGAAAGTCGAGTTTCTGGGTCGCGGTGATATCCGCAGTCGCGAGCTTGAATTCCACTCCGGGCCCAAAAACCCGCACCCATTTGTTCTCGAAGAAGACCAGCGGGAATCCGGTGCTTTCCCTGCCGATGCCCGCGTAGGCCTTCTGCGTACTGATCGCTACGACCCCCAGCCCCCACGTCGAATTCCCGGGCTCCTCCGCGCGGGCGGTCGAAGGAAGTGTGATCGCGAGAGCGAAAGCCGACGCGGCCAGGGTGCAGGTGATGAAGAAAGGGCGACTTGAAGGCATGACTGGCTTCCAGTGAATGTGTTGAGGAAGCTTCATCGTCTGCCGCCGCGAATTTCGGCGCACTTTCCGGCCGCGTGCCGAGAGCCGGAGCAGCCCGCTCTGGCCCAGCGCGCCCCCCGGCAACTTCACGGAGGCCAACCTCCGGAGGATCGCGATCGGTCCAGCACCGCTCCTTCATCGCGACTGGCGCCTGCTCAGCCATCGCCTTGTCAGGCGCACTACCCGGCCCACAAAGCCAAGAACCAGCAGGAACACCGCAAAGCCCGCTGCCAGAAACTCCCGTGACCACAGGGCAACCCAAGCCTTCAGTCCGAACAGACCGTCCTCGGATGTGGCAATACCGTATGCCAGCCACCCAATAAGGCCTAAGAAGCCCAGCGTGCCWACAACGATCCTGGCCAGCGACTCGACCCTGGCGTCGTCGCGATCGCGCCGGTGTAGATCGTTGAATCTTTGCATTGTTGCCAGCGCAGTCTCAGCAAAGATCCTTTGGACCTAGATCAAGCCGTTGGAGCTTTTCGCGCAGCACGGGCCATTCCCGTTCCGTGAACTCGGTCCGCCAGACCTGCACGATTCGCTCCTTGGCGTCATCGCAGACGAACGATCCGATGCCCTGGCGTACTTCGATCCAGCCACGCTCGCGCAAACATTCGAGCGCCCGGCTGACAGTCAATGGGTTGACCATATAAG
>NZ_JBFUMO010000969.1:0-1356 GCF_054049355.1 Roseateles sp. P5_E11
AACCATGCTCACGAGCACCTGGGCTATGGCCTGGGGCAGAACGACGTCGAGCTGGTGCTGCGCAGTTTGCCGACCATGCCGCTGCGCTATGCGGCCCAGGATCATGTGACACGCCAGCTCGCGAACTGGATGGCGGATCGGCCCGAGGTGGCGCAGGTTTTCCATCCCGCGCTGCGGGGCTCGCCTGGGCATGAGAACTGGCTGGCGGTTGGTGGAGCGGGCGCAGCCTGCTTGTTCTCTGCCGTCTTCAGGCCGGAATACAGCGCTGCACAAGTCGATGCCTTCGTCGACGCGCTGCAGCTATTCGGCATTGGCTATTCCTGGGCCGGCCCGATGAGCCTGGCCGTGCCCTACGACATGAGCCGCAGCCGCGACCTGCCGCTGCCGTTCAATGGCGGCACGCTGGTGCGATTCGCGATCGGCTTGGAAGATGGGGCCGACCTGAAGGCCGACATCGAACAGGCGCTGTCAGCTCTTGTTTGAGACCTTGTGCCTCATCAATTGCCCCTTTTGGCGAAAGGTCCAATGAGCCGCTACGCGACTCATCAGTCCTTACGGCCTGTTGATGCGTGTCGCATCAATTGGCCCTTTTCTCTCTCCCAGTCCCGCTTCTTCTCCGTCTCGCGCTTGTCATGCTGGGCCTTGCCCTTGGCCAGCGCAATGTCGGCCTTCACGCGGCCGCCCTTGTAATGCAGGTTCAGCGGCACGAGGGTGAAGCCGCGCTGCTCGATCTTGCCGACCAGCCGCTTGATCTCGGCCTTGTGCATCAACAGCTTCTTGGTGCGGTCGGCTTCGGGCGTGACGTGGGTTGACGCGCTGCGCAGCGCATTGATGCGGCAGCCGATCAGGAACAGCTCGCCGTTCTTGATCATCACGTAGCCATCGGTCAGCTGGACCTGGCCGGCGCGGATGGCCTTGATCTCCCAGCCGGAGAGAACGACGCCCGCCTCGAACTGTTCTTCGATGTGGTAGTCGTAACGGGCGCGGCGGTTCTCGGCGATGGACATGGGGTCGCAAATGGGGGCGAAGCCCCTCAATACAATTTGTGGATTCTATGAAGCAGGTCAAAAAGTCCGTTCTGCTCTGGTACACACCCCGCGAGATGTACGAGCTGGTCACCGCGGTGGAGCGCTATCCCGAGTTCCTGCCCTGGTGCAACAAGGTCGAGGTGCTGGGGCGTGAGGCCGACACCGTCACGGCACGCCTGCACCTGGCGTACGCTGGCGTGCGCCACGCCTTCACCACGCGCAACCACAACGAGGACGGCCGCAGCGTGCGCATGGAGCTGGTCGACGGCCCCTTCTCGCATCTGGACGGGCTGTGGCAGTTCCAGCCCTTGAACAAGCCCGGTGCGGA
>NZ_JBFUMO010000970.1:0-1350 GCF_054049355.1 Roseateles sp. P5_E11
GCCAACGGGTGCGCGTCGCTCGCATTCGTTTGCAAGCTCCGGCAGCAAGACTTGGCTGCTAAGGCTGGGCTCAGCCGTACAGCCATAGAGGCCGTGGAGGCCGGCAAGCCGACGACAGGACTTGGCACGTACCTCCAAGCGCTCTGGGCGATGGGGCTAGATGACGGAATTGCCTTGGTCGCAGACCCCGGTCTCGACCGCGATGGTCTTGCCCTTGAACTCGACGCACAGACCATGCGCGTGCACGTTGGCAAGCCACTCGATAATGACTTCTGACCACCGCCCAGGGCCTTGCCGACATCCTTCAACGCCGACTTGACGCGGTAGCTGATGACGACAGCCGTCAGCGCGGCGCGCTCGCGGCCGTACTTCTTGTAGATGTGCTGTCCGGAAAATGGTGGRCGAACAGTAGCTTGCCCGCGCTGTGGCGGTCATCCAGAACGACAAATGGTTCGCCTTGGTGGTGTTCCTGGAGCCAAGCCTGAATTTCGGCCTCCCGGTCGCGGTGAATGTGGATCGGAACACATCGCCAAGCGGCACCCTCATGGAGGTTCTGAGCCACGAAGTACAAGCCGGCGCCATCGAGGACTGCAGCCAACTGCTCTCGGCTGAAGTGCTCACGCCAAGTGCTGCTGATCGCGTACTTCACGTGGCCAGCTCTTCTGTGGGCTACGGCCAGCGCGTTGCGCGCCACGGGTGAGAACAATGTGGCCAACCGCTGTGGCYGCAGCGACTCGCCCCGGTTGAGCGCCCGAGACAAGTCCCAGCCAGCCTCTGCCTGTCCAAGACACAGGACCTCGTCGATATCGAGGATGACTGTGGCCCATGAGCCTTGTTGTACTGTTGCCATTTCAGCAGCTCGCAAGCGGTCCAACGAAACCGTGGCTACCGTGCCATTGGTGGAAGTTGCGCGGCCATTTTGGCTGCACTCGCAGTGCACTACTGCAGAGATCCCTGTTCAGTCGGTCATACAGGCACTCCCTGGAGTTCGATCAGTTCATCCGTGACAACGTCCTTGCCACGTCGCGCAAAATGCGCTGTACGACGCGTCGGAGCGCGAGACCTTCTTGCCCGGATGTGCTTGGGCGAGTGACGCCGGCTAGCTGGTCACGAGACCTTGCTCAGATCGCTCGGCGGCCGCGGCCGCACTCGATTCAATGTGGGGTAGCGCAGATACCGGCGTCTCTTCCATCGGGAGGGACTCCAGGATCGGCACCGGCGCAGGTGCGAGTGCCGGCTGGGCATTGGGCCTGACCTGCTGCCTCACCAACGTGGCAGCCAGGCTGAGCTTGCTGGCCGCGATCAGCGCGACGAAGCCGACAAACAGCATCAGTGCAAACAGGGCAAAGT
>NZ_JBFUMO010000971.1:0-1347 GCF_054049355.1 Roseateles sp. P5_E11
TTCTATGAGCTCCCCGATGAGCTCAACCACATGTGATGGACGCCAAGACCACCTACGTCCTGCGCCTGGCGGACACCTGTCTCATCCACAGCCAGAGGCTGTCCGAATGGGCCGGCCACGCGCCGGTGCTGGAGGAAGACCTGGCGCTGCCCAATATCGCGCTGGACCTGCTGGGCCAGGCCCGTGCGCTGCTGACGCATGTCGRCAAGCTCGAAGGCGCCGGCCGTGATGAAGACCAATTGGCCTTCCTGCGCGAGGAGCGCGATTACCGCAACGTCATCCTCGTCGAGCTGCCGAATGCGGCGGCGAGCCCGAGCGATGGCGGGGGCGGGCGGGACTTCGCGCTGACCGTGCTGCGCAACACGGCCATGGCGATCTGGCTGGAGCTGCTGTACGGGCGCCTGCAGACGAGCCTGGACGCCGAACTGGCCGGCATTGCCGCCAAGTCGATCAAGGAAGTGCGTTACCACCGCCAGCACTCAGGCGACTGGGTGGTGCGCCTGGGCRACGGCACGGAGGATTCCAAGGCGCGCATGCAGGCGGCGCTGAATGTGCTGTGGCCGTACTTCAACGAACTGTTCGCCGCCGATGGTGTCGACGGCGTCGGCCCCGCATGGAACGAGCTGGAGCCTGAATGGCGCGCCCGCTGGGCCACGCTGATGGCCGAAGCCACGCTCACGCTGCCGCGCGAAAGCGCGATGCAGCCGCGTGGCATTGACGGCATCCACAGCGAACACATGGGCCACATGCTGGCGACGATGCAGCATCTGCAGCGCAGCTACCCCGGCGGAGTCTGGTGATGAATCTCACCGCCGCGCGCGCCAAACTCAACGCCGTGCCCGACCCGGAGATCCCGGCGATCAGCCTGGTGGAGCTGGGCATCGTGCGCGAGCTGCGCGAGACGGCGTCGGGCGTCGAGGTTGTGCTGACGCCGACCTACAGTGGCTGCCCGGCGACCGAGCTGATCGCCGACGACGTGCGGGCGGCGCTGGCTGAGTTTGGCGACGTGACCGTCACGATGCAGCGTGCGCCGGCGTGGAGCACCGACTGGATCACGCCCGAGGGCCGCGAGAAGCTGCAGCAATACGGCATCGTGCCGCCGCAGTGCAGTGGCGAGCAAGCCATCCGCATCGTGCCGCGCCTGCGCTGCCCGCGTTGCGACAGCGGCCGCACGGAACAACTCTCCCGCTTCGGCTCCACCGCATGCAAGTCCACGTGGCGCTGCATCGAGTGCCTCGAACCCTTCGAATACTTCAAGCCGATCTAGAACATGACGCCCCCACGTTCACTTCGTTCACTGCCCCCCGAGGGGGCGCCAGTGCCCTTCGGGCGGCCGGGCGGGCACTG
>NZ_JBFUMO010000972.1:0-1344 GCF_054049355.1 Roseateles sp. P5_E11
GGTCCGAGCTGATGTTCCTGAGCTTCGCGCTGCTGTCCAGCACGGGCATCGGCGACGTCATCCCGGTGCGGCCGCTGGCTCGGGCTGCGACCAGCCTGGAGATGTTCGTTGGCGTGGGCTACCTGGCGGCCGTGGTGTCCAGGCTGATCGGGCTGACGCTGCTGCGCCGGGGGTCTGCGTGACCGCAGTGCCCGGAACTGCGCAGAAGACAACTCGAGGGCCTTCCATGTCCAGACGCCGGTGTTTGCTTCYGAGCTTTGCCTGCCTGCTGTCCGCCTGCGGCGGTGGCGGGTCGAGCAGCGACGCGACGCCGGCCGTCACGCCGCCGCCGGTGGTGATCACGCCCAACTACGTCTACGTGGGCACGCTGGAGCGCGACAAGTCCATCACGTCCAGGATCACGGGCATCACCTACCCGTATCACGTCTACCTGCCGGAGAACTACGCGACCTCGGGCAAGAGCTATGCGGTGATGTACGCGACCGACGGGCAGTGGAGCTTCAACTCSTTCTCGCAGCTGCTGGACAAGCGCCGCAAGCCGATGATCCTGGTGAACATCGAGCAGGGCCCGGGTGACCGTCGGGCCATCGACTACACCGTCAACGGCGCGCCGGCCTATGCCCGTTTCCTGAAGGAGGAACTGGCGCCGCTGATCGAGGCCAACTACCGCACGACGGGCGTGCGCAGCTTCTCGGGCACGTCCTACGGCGGGCTGCTGGGCTCCATCCTGCTGAGCACCGAAGCCGCGGGCACGCCCTTCTTCAGGAACTACCTGCTGTTCGATGGCGCCTTCTGGGCGCTGACGGCCAGGAACATCCAGGACGAACAGGCGCGCTTCACGGCCAGCCCCCGTCTACCCGTGCACCTGATCCTGACCAGCGCGAATGCGCCCGGCAACGTGAACGACGTGATCGCCTACGAGGCGCGCTACAAGGGCCGCGCCTATGTGGACCTGCTGATCCAGCGCAAGGACTTCAACATCGCGCACAACGACGTGGGCGACCCGTCGTTCGATTGGGCGATCGACCAGATCGACTAGGGTCCGCACATGTCAGACACGATCGAGTCCCTGGCCAACCTCGGCCCCAAGTCCGCAGCGATGCTGGCTAGCGTCGGCGTCACGACGCTTGAAGAGCTGCGCGCGCTGGGCGCCGTCGCCACCTACGTCCGGGCCAAGCGGGCCGGGCATAACAATGTGTCGCTGAACCTGCTTTGGGCCCTGGAGGGCGCCCGCGCGGCAGTGACTGGCCGTTAGGATGAAAGCTCGGATCTGCAACCACGCACCGAGCCACACTTCGAGAAGGAACAGCCAATGCGCAAGGGACCCTGGGCAAACACGCTCGC
>NZ_JBFUMO010000973.1:0-1343 GCF_054049355.1 Roseateles sp. P5_E11
CTCGTAGGTCGTGTCTGCTAGCTTGCCGCCGGCCCTCTCACCCAACTTCTTCAGGTAAGCCGCCCACAGCCCCTTGGCCGCTTCTATGAGCACAGGTACAAGAATGGCGCCGGCCAACTCCATCCCGAAGTCACCGGCGGCTTTACTCTGCTGCATCGACCGGGCGATCTGGCTGTCCAGACTACCATCGCGATCGATGTGCTCCATCATGTCGTTGACCACGGCAGCTTGCACCTCCTCTCCACCGGCCGATAGCACAGCCGATGTGAGCATTCCAGCGAAGAAGTCGGGGACAGGTGTCATGAGCATCCATGAAGCAGGAAATAGATCTGCGTTCTACTTGCAATCGCCTACGCACGATTTCAGCGTTTCGGCTGCGCGCTTAAAGCAATTCGATTGGGATTGGCGATCCAGCGTATTGCAGTATTCGTTGTCACGCTTGTAGCCCTCGGCGCACGACGCCTTGATGTCGGCACACGAAGCGTGGGCTGTGAGTGCCGAGACGCCAACGGCGATCATCACGGAGATTTTGCGAAACTTGTGCATAGAGGGCTCCCATCTAGCTAGATTCAGACATGCGCGACGGTAGGGCTGGCCGCAGTGCCTGCCATCCACAAACTTGATGAACGCCTGGAAGTTCAGGGAGGGGGCACCGCTGCGACAACTACTTCTGCGAGCCGAGAGCATGGTCCCTCGTGCGACGGACCTCGCTCGCTTCTCTGCCCCTCTTCGAGGTCGATCTCGACCTTCCGCTATGGGCACGAAGCCGGCGCCCGAAGCAGCAGAGGCGATGACCGCTCATGGCCGCCAGTGTGAAGCCATGCAGGGTCCCGAGAGCCGACATACTGGGCCGCAACGACGGGGCGCCCGGCGCAATGTCCCGGAGGCACGCCTGCGGACCGACGGTTGCGCCAGATGCCCGTCGTGACGCGCGGACCAGGGGCGGTGTTGTCGCCCCGCCGCTCAAGCCTTCACTTCGACCACCTGTTCGAAGCCGCCGAAGATCATGCGTTTGCCGTCGAAGGGCATGGGCGGGTTGCCGGGTGTGGACGGATCCATGCGCGGGTCCTCCATCATCTTCTTCATGCCTGCGTCGCGCGTGGCCTTGTCCGGCCATTCGACCCACGAAAAGGCGACCGTCTCCTCGGCGGTGGCCTGGACTGCGCGGCGGAAATCGGTGACCTTGCCGTCAGGGACGTCGTCGCCCCAACTTTCGATCACACGGGTCGCGCCCAGCTCAAGGAACATCGCGTCGAAGTGGCGCGCGTGCTCAATGAACTTCTGCTTGTTGGCGGTAGGGACCGCGATCACGAAACCATCGATGTATGACATGTCTTCACTCC
>NZ_JBFUMO010000974.1:0-1337 GCF_054049355.1 Roseateles sp. P5_E11
GGCACTGACGCTGCTGATGGCCTCCGGGTCGATGCGTTCGCGCCTGCGTGTCTACATCAGCAAGAACTTCTTCAGCTATCGCTACGACTACCGCGAGGAGTGGCTGCGGTTCACCCAGCTCTTGTCCGGCAGCGCAGAACCCCAGCACACGGCCGAAACCGTGGTGCGCGCCCTCGCCAACCTGGTCGAAAGCCCGAGCGGCATGCTGTGGTTGCCGCGTGCCGCGGGTGGCGACTTCGTGCAGGCCGCCCGCTGGAACCTGCCCGCCGAACTGGGCAGCGAGGCGCACGATGGCCCGCTGGCGACGTTCTGGCGCGAGCGCGCCTGGATCGTCGACGTGGATGAGTGTCGTGAACGCCCTGAGGCCTACCCCGGCCTCGAATTGCCGGCCTGGCTGGCCGAGGAGCCACGTTGCTGGCTGCTGGTGCCCCTGCTGGTGCGCGAAGCGTTGATCGGTTTTGCGGTATTGGGGCGGCCGCGTGTGGTTGTCGAGGTGAACTGGGAGGTGCGCGACCTGCTGCGCACGGCCGCCAGCCAGGCGTCAGGCTATCTGGACCAGGCCCAGGCCACGGAGGCGTTGCTGGAGGCGCGCAAATTCGATGCCTTCAACCGCATGTCGGCCTTCGTCGTGCACGACCTGAAGAACATCGTCACCCAGCTCTCGCTGATGATGAAGAACGCCAAGCGCCTGCGCGACAACCCTGAATTCCAGCAGGACATGCTCGATACGGTGGAGAACTCGCTGGAGAAGATGCGCCAGTTGATGCTCCAGCTGCGCGAGGGCGACAAGCCGCATGGCGTGACCAGCGGTGTCGACCTGGAGCAGATCGCCAAGCGCCTTGCGGCTGCGGCTTCCAGCAAGGGCAGGGTACTGGAATTGACGCTGCAGGGCGGTGTCAGCACGCGTGGGCATGCGGAGCGCGTGGAGCGCGTGCTTGGCCATGTTGTGCAGAACGCCTTCGATGCAACGCCCGCGAGCGGCCGGGTCTGCCTGACCCTGGATGCCCAGGGCAGCCAGGCGCGCGTTCGCGTGGAGGACAGCGGCTGCGGCATGAGCGAGGATTTCATTCAGAATCGCCTCTTCAAGCCGTTCCAGACCACCAAGGCCAGCGGCATGGGCATAGGCGCCCACGAGAGCTATCAATACATACAGGAACTGGGAGGCAAGATCAGCGTGCAGAGTGAATTGAACCGGGGCACCACCGTGACCCTGCTACTCCCGCTGTTCCATGCGCAGGCGGACGCACCCTTGACGGCGCTGGACGTTCAATGAGCGCCGCGCCGGGCCGTCTCAAGCAAGCTCGCTCCCGCCTGGCGGGAGTGAGCCCGGACATGGG
>NZ_JBFUMO010000975.1:0-1334 GCF_054049355.1 Roseateles sp. P5_E11
GCTGACGATGGCGCAATGGCTGGCCTCGGCCGAGAAGCACTCGGCCGGCAGGGCCTGGCCCTCGGTGTCACGCACCACCTCGCCGATGCGGATCTGCGCCGCCGGCCGGGCCAGCGTGAGGCCGCCGCCCTTGCCGCGCACGGTGCTCACCCAGCCGCGCTTGGCCAGGTGGTGCACGACCTTGGTGAGGTGGTTGGCCTTCACGTCGAAGGCCGCGCAGATCTCGCCCACCGTGGCCCGCCGGTCGGGCTCGGCGGCCAGGAACATCAGCACGCGCAGGCTGTAGTCGGTGAAGGCGGTGAGTCTCATCTTTCAATCCTTTCAGCGCCCACGGGCCGGGGCGGCGCCTGCAGGCAGGCGGTCCGCCGCGGGGCGGCGCAGCAGGTACAGCGCATACACGGCCAGGAAGACGCTGCCCGCGGCGAACACGATGTCACCCGGCACACGCAGCCACACCAGCGTCTCCATCACCTTGGAGTGGATGACCTCCGGCGAGCGGGCGTACCACAGGCCCTTCGTGATGCTCTGGTAGGCCTGGTAGATGCCAGCCGGCAGCAGCGACAGGAAGACCATCATCGCCAGGCCGATGTTCAGGCTCCAGAAGGCGGGCTTGAGGAATCGGTCGGCATGCAGCGCCCTGTCGTACAGCCCGCGCAGGCAGAACAGCATCAGGCCGATGCCCAGCATGCCGTAGACGCCGAACAGCGCCGCGTGGCCGTGGGCCGCCGTCATGTTCAGGCCCTGCACGTAGTACAGCGAGGCCGGCGGGTTGATGGCGAAGCCCAACAGGCCGGCGCCCACCGTGTTCCAGAAGCCCACGGCGACGAAGGACAGGATGACCCACTTGTAGGCGCCCAGCCAGGCCACGCCCTTGGCGCGGCGATAGGTCTGCAGCGCTTCCAGGCCGATCAGCGTCAGCGGCACCACCTCCAGCGCGGAGAACACTGAGCCGACCGCAATGACCGATGTGGGCGTGCCCGTCCAGTACAGGTGGTGCAACGTGCCCAGGATGCCGCCGAACAGGAAGACGATGGTCTCCGCGACGATGGCGCGGTTGGCAGAAGCGGGGCGCACCAGGCCCAGGTTGGTGAAGATCAGCGCGACGACGGCCGTGGCGAAGACCTCGAAGAAGCCCTCGACCCACAGGTGCACCAGCCACCAGCGCCAGTACTCGACCATCGAGTAGTGGGTGTGCTGGCCCCAGGTCAGCGAGCTCGCGTAGAAACCGCCGATGCAGGTCGCCGACAGGAAGACCATGGCGATGAGGCCGCGGGTTTCCGAAGGCCGCTTGAGCGCCGGCCACAGCGCACGGCCGAGCAGGAAGACCCAGAACA
>NZ_JBFUMO010000976.1:0-1332 GCF_054049355.1 Roseateles sp. P5_E11
GACAGCGTGGTCTGGGGACAGCGTGGTCTGGGTCAACGGCCACTACCTGCGCCACGAGGCCAGCGGCTACTCGAGCTTTCGCGTCGACATCAGCAACTACCTGCACTATGGCGGCCGCAACGTCGTMGCCGTGCGCGTGGACGCCAGCACGCAGGAAGGCTGGTGGTACGAAGGTGCCGGCATCTACCGCCACGTCTGGCTGACCCAGACCGAGCCACTGCATGTGGACCACTGGGGCACTTTCGTGCGCGCCACGGTGAACGGCAACCGCGCCGACGTGGCCGTTGACGTGACGGTGCGCAACGACGGCAAGGCCGCCGAATCCTTTAGCCTGGAACACGAGCTGCGCGACCCCGAGGGCCGGGTCGTCGCGCGCGGCAGCGTGCCCGCCCGGCGCGTGGCGGCGGACGCCACCGCCGAGGCCAGCGCCATGCTGCGCGTGACCGCACCGAAGCTGTGGTCGCTTGAAACGCCGCAGCGCTACACGCTGACGACGCAGGTCAAGCGCGGCGGCCAGGTGGTCGACAAATACGACACGCCGTTCGGCATCCGCACCCTCCGCTTCGACGCGAACCAGGGCTTCTTCCTGAACGGCCAGCACGTCAAGCTGCACGGCACCAACAACCACCAGGACCATGCCGGCATCGGCATCGCGCTGCCGGATGCCATGCATGACGCGCGGCTGAAGATGCTCAAGGACATGGGTGTAAACGCCATCCGCTCGGCGCACCACCCGGCCACGCCCGAACTGCTGGACGCCTGCGACCGCCTCGGCATCCTCGTCATCGACGAGCACCGCATGATGGGCACGGCCCCGCAGATCCGCGACGAGATGGAGCGCATGGTGCGGCGCGACCGCAACCACCCGTCCGTCATCCTGTGGTCCGTGGGCAACGAGGAATGGGCGATCGAAAACAGCGAGATCGGCACCCGCCTGGCGCGCGAGATGCAGACCATCGTCAAGCGCATGGACCCGACACGCCCCACCACGCTGGCTGCCTCCAGCTCGGGTGGGCCCGAAGGCACGGCGGCGGGCTCCGAGGTGCTGGGCTTCAACTACAAGGCGCAGCACGACATCGACGCGATGCATAAGCGCTTCCCCGAGCGTGCGTCCGTCGTCACCGAGGAAGGCCTGACCTACGCCACGCGCGGCATCTACGCCGACGACCCGGCGCGGGTGCACGTCGCCGCCTACGACAAGCGTTCCGGCGGCGCGTCGACGGCGTCCATCGAGGAGGCCTGGCGCTTCAACGCCGAGCGCCCCTTTATGGCCGGCATGTTCGTCTGGACCGGTTTCGACTACCGCGGCGAGACCACGCCCTACGGCTGGCC
>NZ_JBFUMO010000977.1:0-1330 GCF_054049355.1 Roseateles sp. P5_E11
TCAGTACTCGTCACGCTCCACACCCACATACCCAGGTGCGAGGTTCTCAAACTTGGTGTGCATCCGCTGGAACATCAGCTTGACTGTCCCGACCGGGCCATTACGCTGTTTCGCAATGATGATCTCAGCCACGCCCGGCTCCTTGCACTCGTCCTTCGTGTAGTACTCATCACGGTAGATGAACATGATGATGTCAGCGTCCTGCTCGATGGCGCCGGACTCACGCAGGTCGGACATCATCGGCCGCTTGTCGGGCCGCTGCTCCACCGAGCGGTTCAGCTGCGACAGGGCGATGACGGGGCACTTCAGCTCCTTGGCCAGGGCCTTCAGGCCGCGCGAGATCTCGCCCAGCACCGTCGCGCGGTTTTCCTCGCTGCCGCCGCCGTTGCCGCTCATCAGCTGCAGGTAGTCGATGACGATCAGGCCGAGCTGGCCGCAGATGCGCGCCTGGCGGCGTGCACGGGCGCGCACCTCACTGGGCGACAGGCCGGGGCTCTCGTCGATGAAGATGCTGGCCTTGCCGAGCTTGTCGACGGCCTCCGACAGGCGCCCCCATTCGTCGTCCTTCAGCTGGCCGGTGCGCAGATGGCTCTGGTCGATGCGGCCGATCGAACYGACCATACGCAACGCGAGCTGTGCGGCACCCATTTCCATCGAGTAGATGACGACGGGCAGGCCTTCGTTGATGGCGACGTTCTCGGCGATGTTGACCGCGAACGCGGTCTTGCCCATGGACGGGCGCGCGGCGAGCACGATGAGGTCGCCGCCCTGCAGGCCGGCGGTCTGGCGGTCCAGGTCGTAGAAACCAGTGCGCACGCCGGTCACGTCCTGGGCGCCGCTCTCGGCCAGCTCGTTGACGCGGTCGATCAGCTGCACGACGAGCTGGTCCATGCTCTGGAAACCCTGGCGGCTGCGAGAGCCCTCCTCGCCGATGCGGAAGATCTTGCCTTCGGCCTCGTCCAGGATCTGCGTGACGGCACGGCCCTGCGGATTCATCGCGGCGGTCGCGATCTCGTCGCTGGTGGCGACCAGCTTGCGCAGGATGGCCCGCTCGCGAACGATCTCGGCATAACGGCGCAGGTTGGCGGCACTTGGAACGCTCTGGGCCAGCGCATTCAGATAGGCCAGGCCGCCGCATTCCTCGGCGCGCCCCACCGAGGTCAGTTCGTCAAAGACGGTGACGACGTCAGCCGGCTTGCCCGCATTGATCAGCTTGCCGACCGCTGCGTATACATGCTTGTGCTCGAAGCGGTAGAAGTCGGTCTCGGTCAGCAGGTCGGCCGCCTTGTCCCAGGCCGAGTTGTCGATCAGCAGGCCACCGAGCACGCTC
>NZ_JBFUMO010000978.1:0-1329 GCF_054049355.1 Roseateles sp. P5_E11
CCTTTATCGGGCCCTTTATCGGGCGCCCCGGAGAATCGGTGGCGACCGTTGTCTCGTATTTATGGCGCCCAGCCTCTGGAGGGCAGGCGTCGCTTGGCTTGGCGGCCCGGCTGAGGCCGGTTCCTTGATCGCAGCCGGTGAGCGTAGGCGCCGGCTGCAACAGCCCTCTTCACTCACGCTCAGAAGCGATCAAAGCCTGGGTGAAACGCTGTTCCAAGTGCAGATTACGTCAGCTGCGTGACAAGGTCAATCAGCAAACGCTCACGGCCATGAGCGTTTCGTGAGCGGAGGTGCCGCGGCCGATGCATTCGCTCATCCTTTTGATTTCCTGCGCCGGCGCTGACCGTGGCGCGCTGTTTCGGCCCACACTGCGCTCCGCTAATCCCGCGAATGGCGGGCTCCGGGTCGCAGGCTGCGCTCACGGAGATGAATGACGGACTGAATACAGGCAAGCTGATGACTGCAAATTCCCAAACTCCCGCCAAATTCTCAGATACGGCTCCCATCGTCTCCAAGTGGGACGATGCCGTGGCAGCCAAGTTGAGCGAACCCGAACTGCTGCTCTACCGCTCCAATCTGTTGGGCTCCGATTTGCGCGTGACGAATTTCGGCGGCGGCAATACCTCGGCCAAGGTTCTGATGCGCGACCACCTGACCGGCGCGGATGTCGAGGTACTGTGGGTCAAGGGCTCGGGCGGCGATTTGGGGTCCATCAAGCTGGATGGTTTCTCCACGCTCTATATGGACAAGCTGCAGGCGCTTAAGCAACGTTATCGCGGCCTGGAACATGAAGACGAGATGGTGGATTACCTGCCGCACTGCACCTTCAATCTGAATCCGCGAGCGGYGAGTATCGATACGCCTTTGCACGCCTATATCCCGAAGGCGCATGTCGACCACATGCACCCTGACGCCATCATCGCCATCGCCGCCTGTGCCGATAGCCGCCGCCTGACCGAAGTGATCTTCGGCGGCCAGCTGGGCTGGCTGCCCTGGCAGCGCCCCGGCTACGACCTGGGCCTCAAACTCGAAGCCCTGGCCACGTCGCAGCCGAACCTGAAGGGCATCATCCTGGAAGGCCACGGCCTGTTCACCTGGGGCGACACGGCCAAGAGCTGCTACGAGATCACGCTGGAGATGATCCGCCTGGCCGAGCAGTGGCTGGCCGAGAACATCAAGCAGCCGGTGTTCGGCGGCGTCAAGACCATCACCCTGCCCGCCGAAGAGCGCGCAGCCCTCGCCGCCAAGCTGATGCCCGCGCTGCGCGGCCGCATCAGCGCCAGCGAACGCAAGCTGGGCGACTTCAACGACAGCGCCGCGGTGCAGGAG
>NZ_JBFUMO010000979.1:0-1327 GCF_054049355.1 Roseateles sp. P5_E11
GGCCCACGCCCGGGCTGCCGACGACGCTCACGCAGCCGGGGGCGGCCAGCGCCTGGCGCAGGCGGGCCAGGTCGGCGTCGCGGCCGAACAGCGTGGTGGTGGCGGGCGCGGGCAGCGGCGCGGCGGCGGCCTGTGCCTCGTCGTGCCGCGCGGCGGTGAAGCGGTAGCCGCGCCCGGGCACGGTGGCGATGGCGTCCTCGCCCAGCAGGCGGCGCAGCGCGTTGACCTGCACGCGCAGGTTGCCCTCTTCCACCACCAGCCCGGGCCAGACGCGCTCGATCAGCTCGGCCTTGGTGAACAGCTCGGCGGGGCGGGCGGCCAGCGTGAGCAGCAGGTCCAGCGCGCGGCCGCCCAGGGCCGAGGGCTCGCCGTCCACCAGCAGCCGGTACTCGGCCGGGCGCAGCTCGAAGCGGCCGCCCGGGCCGAAGCGCAGCGGCTGGGTCGGCGGGCGGGCGGGTTCGGTGGCGGGCAAGGCGGCTCCGGTGATTGCGCCGGGCACTGTAAAGCCGCCGGTTTAACAACGTTGAACAACCACCGAACCGCGCCTGCCGCGAGCATTCGTCCCACAGCAACACGCCACCCAGGAGCCGCAATGACCGAACCCGAAGTCTCCGTTCCCGCCATCATGCGCAACTACCACGAGGTGCTGCGCAACGACCTGGCCAAGGTGCTGGCGCCGCTGGCCGAGCGCGGCGACCTGGGCGGTTTCGCGCCGGCCTGGGCCGCGTATGTCGACGCCATCGCCGTGCATGCGGCCATGGAGGACGGCGTCGAGGGCGCGAGCGGCGGCATCACGTCCATGCTGGACCTGCATTTCGACGGCGCTGCAAACGCGGCGATGTTCCGCGCCGAGCATGTCGACGAGCACGAACTGCAGGCCGCCGTGACGCGTGCCATCCCGCTGGGCGTCGGCGCGCTGCGGGATGCCTTCGCCGCCTACCGGGGCTGCGCCGAGGCCCACCTGCTGCACGAGGAGGACATCATGATGCCGCTGGTCAACCGGCTGCCCAAGGAAGGCAAGGCCGGCCTCTTCGCCCAGTGGTGCGTGTCGGCCGGCATCGCCCAGGGCGGCTTCGACCACCTCGTGGCCCACGGCGTCGCGTCGCTGGCCGCCTTCGGCAGCACCAAGAACTCATCCGTCGGCGCCACGCGCGTGTTTGTGCACTCGCTCAAGACCGTCTGCACCCCCGAGCAGTGGGCGCGCTACGGCCCGATCGCCCGCCGCGCGATCCCGCCCGAGGTCTGGGCGGGCGTGCTGGCCGAAGTCCCGAGCCTGGCCGCCTGATTTCCATAGACCTGTTTCGATCAAGCTCATGCGGAACAGGCC
>NZ_JBFUMO010000980.1:0-1325 GCF_054049355.1 Roseateles sp. P5_E11
GGTCAGGCCTGCGGGCTCGTGCGCTGCTGGATGAGACGCGGGCCATGGCGCGCCGCATCCTGGGCGCCGATCGCGGTGAGGTCTTCTTCACCAGTGGTGCGACCGAGGGCATTCAGACAGCCGTCGTTTCAGCGCTGGGCGGGTTGCGTCGCCAGCGTGAAAGCGGCAAGCCAATGACGCTTCAACTGCTGTACGGCGCCACGGAACACAAGGCTGTGCCTGAGGCACTGCGCCACTGGAACGCCATGCTCGGCCTCAACCTGCCGGTTCGAGCCATCCCCGTCGATCGCGATGGCCGACACAACCTGGTCTGGCTCAAGGAGCAGGCGCCATGGACTGGCCTGGTTTGCACGATGGCGGCAAACAACGAGACGGGCGTGGTCAGCGACCTCGAAGGGATTGCCCAAGCACTTGAAGGCAGTCCTGCCCTATGGATGGTCGATGGCGTGCAAGCCCTTGGAAAGATGCCGCTACGTCTGTCGGGCCGCCGCATCGACTACGCACCTTTCTCGGGCCACAAGCTCTACGCCCCCAAAGGCATCGGGATGCTCTATGTGCGCGAAGGCGCTCCATTCGATCCACTGCTGATCGGCGGCGGTCAGGAGGGCGGACTTCGGGCCGGCACGGAGAACATGTCCGGAATTGCCGCGCTCGGCGCCGTCCTCCGCGCGCTGGAGGACGAAACCACCTTCGCCAAGCGCGCGACTCTGGAGCGCTATCGCTCGGACCTGATGGCCGCTCTGGCCGAGGCCTTCCCAGGGGTGGTCTGGAACGCTGACCCTGAACTGTGCCTGCCCACGACCATCAACTTCTCCGTGCCAGGTGTGCCCTCCAAGGTGATCCTGGACCTCTTCGACGCAGCAGGCTTGCGGGTCAGTGGCGGCTCGGCTTGCGGCGCCTCGAAAGCAATGCCCAGCTATGTCCTGAAGGCGATGGGCGTGCCCGACGCGCAGTCTGAAGCGGCAGTTCGACTCAGCTTCGGTGCCGCAGACCGCGCCGAGCTAATCGGCGAGGCCTGCGCCCGGATCCGCCGATGCGGTGCCGCTCTCAGGGCGAACTGTCTGACGCCAGTACAACAGACGGCTTGCCCGTCGACCAACCTGGTCACGCGCCACGTGGTGGAGGGGGCTTGCTGCTACCTCATTTCAGATCCCGCAAGCCGAACCTGCGTCGTCATCGATCCTCTGCCAGAGCTCACCGAACACCTGGCTCGCTGGATCCGATGCCAAGATCTTTGCGTAGCCGCGATCCTCGACACGCACAGCCATGGAGACCACGAGTCCTCGGCGGCCGAGCTTCGCACGGCCCTGCCTGATGTCCTGCTG
>NZ_JBFUMO010000981.1:0-1322 GCF_054049355.1 Roseateles sp. P5_E11
TCGCTTCACCAGGATCTTGGGCGTGTTGGTCAGCGCGGCGGAGTCGACCTGGTAGTGGATCGTGTAGGCGGCACACTGCTCGTCGGTGAGCAGTGATGTGTACGCCGCGGAGACGATGACGATCCTGCCCTTTTGCCTGCCGACGTCGTTCACCGCCAGCGCCGTGCCAGAACCCACGAGGTCGACGATCACGTCGACCTTGTTGCTGTCGAACCATTCGCGTGCCTTGGCCGAGGCCACGTCCGGCTTGTTCTGGTGGTCGGCGGAAATCACCTCGACGGGCTTGCCCAGGACCTTGCCGCCAAAGTCCTCGACCGCCATCTTCACCGCTTCGACGGAGCCCTTGCCGGAGAAGTCCGAGTAGAGCGAGGACATGTCGGTCATCACGCCGATCTTGACGATGCCGTCCGAGGCGCCGGCGGGCTGGGCGCCCGCCGCGCTGCCCCAGAGGACAACGCAGGCGGCAGTGATGCGGGTGAGGCTGCGTGAGCAACGCGTCATGGGTAGTCTCCGTGTCTTGGTCTGAAGGCGCGGGGCAGTCCTGGGCGCCATTGCCAGTCCGAGCGGTCTCGGTGACATCCGCCCGCCTGTGCAGCGAGACGGTCACTTGCCGGGCCATCCTAGGAATGGGGCCTCCAGCGGACAAACGATTAAATGGCCCTGATCGCTTGATGGAAGCTCAATCGAAGAACGGTTGATGTTGGTGAAGGGACCGACTCCCGGCTGGACTGCCCCGACGCCATGGCGGATCGCGCATGCAATGAAGGCGCCGAAAGGATGGGCTCGGGGAAGGACCCGGCTGGTGGCGCTGAAGACGCCCCGTCTTGCACCCCGAGTCGATTGAGATTTCTGCAACCAAACTCGGCAAAAAACTCGTTTGCTGCGTCGCTGTCCCGCTGCCTAGGATCAGTGCAAAGGAGACAACGAATGATCAACACGGTTGGATTTGTCGGCCTCGGCGCCATGGGCAAGCGCATGGTTCCGCACCTGATCAAGGCGGGGTATCAGGTCTTCGTCTGCGACATCAACAGCGAGGCAGTCGCCGCGATGGTGATGCTCGGAGCTTCGCGTTGCGAAACACCGCGGCACGTAGGCGACAACGCTGAAGTCGTGCTGGTCTGCGTGCCCACGCCGGACATCGTCGAGGAGGTGATCCTTGGCGACACCGGGGTCCGGGAGGGCGAGCTGGTCCAGTACATCGTCGACCATTCGACGACCGGACCTAGCGTGGCGCGGCGAATCGCCGCGGAGCTGGCCAAGAGCGACATCCTGTCGCTGGATGCGCCGCTGGCCGGTGGGGTTGCGGGTGCCGAAGCCGGAAC
>NZ_JBFUMO010000982.1:0-1317 GCF_054049355.1 Roseateles sp. P5_E11
CATTTGGGCTTGCCGAGTTGCACGAAACGTACAAGGAACTTCGGGACAAATACGTGTCCCACTGCGTTGCGCCGTTAGATGAGGGGCGGATAGAAGCGCACGTCGAATTCCAAAACGGTGAAGCCGTCAGGCTGGTTAGGAGCTCCTATCACCGGTCAGCAGTGCTCTGCGGCCCGAAGCACGCGGAGGACCTCATCAAGCTAGCCTCTGCGGCCGAAGATCTGGTGCTTGGTCGCATCAAAACTGAAAGGGCGAATGTCGCAATCCAACTTGTTGGCATGCCGGAAGCGGCTCTAACAGCTGCATCGAACGGCATGGAGCACCACTATTCGGATTGGGAGTCAGCGTTGAAGAAGAAGCGTTGACACTTGCAAATGCGGGAGGCTGCAGTGGCAAGCGAGTTGGTGACAGAAAAGCGGACATACCCAGACCCCGGTGTCTACTGCGGGGTGGCCGACAGCGACAGGTCGGCTGGCGTGTTTGATCCAGCGCTAGCCACATCATGCTGCTGACACTTTGGCTGGTGCCGCTGAGCCTGAATAGCCTGGAGCGCGACACAGCATGCAGTAAGCAGGCGGAGCTATGGTCGAAGATAGGCTAGCTGGAGGCAGGCCGCTTCGGCCCTTCGATCAACTGGGCTTGCACCGAGCTGCTCAGCAGCCTGGTAAATGGCTTGATGTCCTGGTCCGACGACGCGGCATCAAGCGCTCGCATGTATTCGTCGCGGATATCCAAAGTGACGACTGTCCACGGCCATCCGCCGGTGGCCAGCATGAGGTTCATGATGAACCGAGCCAGCCGTCCATTGCCGTCCATGTAAGGATGGATGAACACGAAGACGAAGTGCCCGAGCACTGCTCGCACGCAGGGCTCGGTTTCGGCTTCGAGCAGGTCGAATAGCAGCGGCATCGCATCGCGAACAGCCTCAGGTGGAAGCGGCGTGTGTCTGGCGTTCTTGATGAACACCTGCGAGCCGCGCCAACCCGCGAGTTCTGAAGGCTTTACCAGCCCGACCTGGACGGATGGGGACCAGAGTGCCAAGTACCAGTCTTGAAGGTCACCTCGTAGGCGTGCTCCCGGGTTCTGGCCTTCCAGCACCCGCAGCAGGCTCGCGCGCACAGCCTTGTGCGCTTCGAAGTAGCCTTTGGCAGCCATCGCGTTACGTTCTTGGCGATCGCGTTCCGTATCGCCCGAGCCCCAGGTGCCCTTGCGCACACGGTCGATCATCTCCGGAGTGACTTGGTAGCCTTCGATGGACAGCGAGTGATAGGCGTCGGCCAGGTATCGCACCTCAGCTTCGTCCAGGTATTCCTGCGG
>NZ_JBFUMO010000983.1:0-1316 GCF_054049355.1 Roseateles sp. P5_E11
GAGATCAAGGTCGCCGTGGGCGACAAGGTCAAGGAAGGCAGCGTGCTGGTGGTGGTTGAAGYCGAGGGTGCTGCCGCGCCTGCGGCCACTGCGCCGGCGCCTGCCGCTACAGCCCCCGCCCCGGCGGCCGAGCCTGCCGCAGCACCCGCGCCGGCACCGGCGGCCCCTGCGCAAAGCAGCGGCCCGGTCACCATCGAAGTGCCGGACATCGGCGACTTCGACGAGGTGGCCGTCATCGAGCTGCTGGTGAAGGTCGGCGACACCGTCAAGGTCGAGCAGAGCCTSRTCACCGTCGARAGCGACAAGGCGTCGATGGAGATYCCGTCGTCGCAKGCCGGYGTGGTCGAGGAACTGCTCGTCAAGGTCGGCGACAAGGTCAAGAAGGGCTCGCCGCTGGCGCGCGTGGCCGCCACCGGTGGTGCGCCTGCGCCTGCCGCAGCGCCCGTAGCCGCGTCGGCGCCTGCTGCAGCAGCCCCGGCTGCTCCACCGGCGGAGACCAAGACCGTGCCGACGGCGGCGTTGCCGCCGCACGAGCCGGTTGCTCCGACTGGCAAGCTGCCCCACGCCTCGCCCAGCATCCGCAAGCTCGCCCGCGAGCTGGGCGTGCCGCTGGCCGAAGTGAAGGGCACGGGCGCCAAGGGCCGCATCGTCGAGAGCGACGTGCAGGGCTTCGTCAAGGCCGTCATGTCCGGTCAGCTCCAGACTGCCGCGCAGAAAGCCGCCGCGCCCGCAAGCGGTGGTGGCAGCGGTTCCGGCCTGAACGTGCTCGCCTGGCCCAAGGTGGACTTCGAGAAGTTCGGCCCCGTCGAGCGCAAGGAACTGTCCCGCATCAAGAAGATCTCGGGCGCCAACCTGCACCGCAACTGGGTGGTCATCCCCCACGTCACCAACCATGACGACGCGGACATCACCGACCTCGAAGCCTTCCGCGTCCAGCTGAACAAGGAAAACGAGAAGGCCGGCATCAAGGTCACGATGCTCGCCTTCATGATCAAGGCGGCCGTGGCGGCGCTGAAGAAGTTCCCCGAGTTCAACAGCTCGCTGGATGGCGACACGCTCGTCCTGAAGAACTACTTCCACATCGGCTTCGCGGCGGACACGCCCAACGGCCTGGTCGTGCCCGTCATCAAGGACGCCGACAAGAAGGGCATCTTCCAGATCACGCAGGAAATGGGCGATCTGGCCAAGAAGGCCCGCGACGGCAAGCTGGGCCCGGCCGACATGAGCGGCGGCTGCTTCTCGATTTCGTCGCTCGGCGGCATCGGCGGCAAGTACTTCACGCCCATCATCAACGCGCCCGAGGTGTCCATCATGGG
>NZ_JBFUMO010000984.1:0-1312 GCF_054049355.1 Roseateles sp. P5_E11
GAATAGCAGAGGTGCAGCGTCCAGAAGCCCGAACGGCGCAGCAGCAAGCCGTCGCCAATGTGGATGCGGGCCGCCTCGAAGACCTGGATCAGGCGAGGGCGCTGTGCGTCGTAGTCCGACGCCCAGCGCAGGCCGCGCGGCTCGTAGCTGGCGCGCAGGGCCCAGTAGCTGTCCCAGAAGACCTGGCCATCGCCGTCGATGCATCCTTCGCCAACGAGGCCGACGTCATGCTCGCCGTAGATGTTGACCAGCGCCGCCGGCCAGCGCATCTCGATGCCTGAAACGCGAGTGGCCAGCGGTGGGTAGTCGGCCAGGTTGCGCGAGCCCAGCAGCGTGGCGCCGCGATCCAGCCGCAGCGTCATGCCGCTTTTCAGGAACAGCGAACCCGTCAGGTAGATGCCGGGTGGCAGGCGCAGCTCGGTGCGCTGCAGCGCCGCGGCGTCGATGGCGGCCTGCAGCGCCCGCGTGTCGAGCGTGATGCCGTCACCGCGCGCGCCGAAGTCCTGCGGGCTCACCTCAAACGATGCCCGAGCCGCTGGCGCCTGCCTTCGGCGGGCGCTTGACGGCGGCCTTCTCGCGATAGCCGCTGGCGCGGTAGGCCGCGACCGGGTCGATCGCGCCGCCGGCACGCAGGCGGGCCATGGCGAGGATGGGGCTGACGTCGGTGCGGAAGGCCTTCTTCAGCGACTGTGCGGATTGCAGTGCGTCGTTGGCTTCCTGGAAGTTCGCCAGCGCCTTGCGGTCCACCAGCGCGGCCTGCACGAAGGCGCGCTGCACTTCGACGGCGCTGCTCATCAGGCTTTCGATGGGGTCGGTCACGTTGTGCGACTGGTCCAGCATGTAGGCGGGCTTGAAGGCTGCGCCGTCGCGGGCGGCCGCGTCGGCCAGTTCGTTGAAGACAAGGAAGAGCTGGAAGGGGTCGATGGAACCCGAATCCAGGTCGTCGTCGCCGTACTTGCTGTCGTTGAAGTGGAAGCCGCCCAGCTTGCCGAACTGCGCCAGGCGCGCCACGATCATCTCGATGTTGGTGTTGGGCGCGTGGTGGCCCAGGTCCACCAGGCACTTGGCCTTGTCGCCCAATTCTTTAGCCGCGGCGAAGCTGGTGCCCCAGTCGGCGATGACGGTGCAGTAGAAGGCCGGCTCGAACAGCTTGTGCTCGATATACATCAGCCAGTCGTCCGGCAGCGCGGCGTAGATGCCCTTGGCGCTGTCGAGATAGCGCTCCAGTGAACCGCGCAGGTTGTGCTGGCCGGGGAAATTGGCACCGTCGCCCACCCACACGGTCAGTCCCTTGGAGCCCAGCGTCTTGCCC
>NZ_JBFUMO010000985.1:0-1291 GCF_054049355.1 Roseateles sp. P5_E11
CCCCTTCCCACAAGCGCAGACTGGCAGCGCATCAAGGTGGACTGGCAGATTGCCGCGATTGCCAAAGTGCACGGCGCGCGGGTCGTGACCAATGACAAACCACTCGCTGCGCTCGTGAGAAGCGCAGGGCTAGTAGTCAATCTGCTCGACGAAATGCCGATACCCGACGGGGCTAGGCAGCTACTGATAGAGGGGGTGGAGCGCGCACCTGCCCCTGCGCTTCCAGTGGCCGCCAAAGCCGCGCCACAGCGACCTGCGGGCTAGCGGGCGTGCTGTCAGTTCGCGGGCCGTTGAGCTGGCTGATCTAGTCTGCCTCTGTGCATTCGATGGCGACAATTCGTACGGAAATCGGCCCGTAGCGATATCTGTCTGGCCGCTGATGAAAATATCTGTAGCGAAACTGTGATGACGCACGAATCCGACTATTCATGCCCGCTGGCCACGGTCGACAAAAGGCTGGAGGTGGTTCATAAATATTGGCATCAGGCCGAGGCTGGTTACTTTGACCCCGAACATTTTCGGGTGTCAATTCAAACCGCGATCCAAACCTTGCGCACGGTCACATTCGTGCTCCAGGCGCATAAGAAGATTTTCAACGACTTTGATGCATGGTACGACGTGTGGCAGCAAAAGCTCAAGGCGAATCCATTAATGAGATGGATGGTGGATGCGAGAAATAGAATAGAAAAACAGGGGGATCTCGAAACTTACAGCATGGTCCGTGCGGAGATTGTTGCTTCTTACTACGATAATGGTCCAAGAATGGATGTCCGCGCCGAGCTATTTCAGAGTCCTCGTCAGCTTATCGAAGATATTCCCAGTCAAGAGCTTAAGCAGCACGTGCTGAAGGATGGCTTCCTTAGGATCCAGAGGCGCTGGGTGGAAAACTCGCTTCCTGACTATGAGTTACTGGATGCTGTCGCCATCGCTTACGGAACCATTGCGAAACTTGTTGCTGACGCGCACAAGGAGCTGGGACTAGCAGAGCCCAAAACAATGTCAGATGACGAGGACCATTCGTTAGGCCGAGAATCTAGAGGCGGACGCCTGCCGTGCATGATTGGGCACAGCGACGGCAGAACTACGGATATCTGGCTAGCCACCGGGGAGCGCATGGAGCTTCAGCGCGAAACGGTCGCTATTCAAGAAGGGGACGCTGCAACTGTAGCTGCTCGGTACGGCGACATGAGCGGGCCGTTCAAGGTCGGTGATGGAGGTCCCCAAGCTTTCCTAAAGAGCCTTTTCGCCACCGCGCGCAGGGCTTTCGAAGTGGATGGTTACCATCTCACTC
>NZ_JBFUMO010000986.1:0-1290 GCF_054049355.1 Roseateles sp. P5_E11
TCACAGGCGTTTCACAGACGGAAAGGCTCGGCCTTCTTCTTGGCGGCGGTCGGGCGGCCGGCGGCCGTCGGGTAGGCGGCCATCACCTTGGCCGGGTCGGCCTTGTCCAGGTAGGCGGCGTACTGCTGCTCGGTGCAGGCCAGCAGCTTGCCCGGCTTGGCTTCGCCCTTGTACTTGCCATTGGCGTAGACAAACTGGTACTCGTTGGACGGGACCGGCGTTGCCACGCTGCTGGTGTCGGTGTAGCTCTTGGCGCACTCGGCGCGCAGTTCGGCCTGCTCGGGCGTGGCGTTGTTGCCGGCTTGGGCGGCAAAGACGGTGACGGCAGCGAAAGCGGGGATCAGGAACTTCATGGCGCGGTCTCGTGTGGGGGGTGGCTGGTGGGGACGAAGCTTACGCCGCGACGCGCTGACTTGCACCCCCGGAGGCACGGGAGATCGGGTCGTGAACTCCGTCACGATCTGCGATCGGTACCGTGAATTACTCCTCAAGTTCCTCTTTGGCCAGCTCGATGTCGAGCAACTCCATCGCGTCCATCGCCTCGCAGGCGGCCGCGTCGGCGTACAGCTTCTCGGCCTCCTTCATGCGCTTGTCGCCCTCCAGCATGACGAGGCCGTTGGCGCGTTCGATCATGGCGATGGCACTGGCCGGGTTGAGCTTGAGGGCCTGCTCGAACATCTTCAGGCCGGTGGCCGTGTCAGCACCTTGCGTGCGGCCCAGCAGCTTGCCGACCTTGTCGATGACTTCGGCGTGGAAGGCGCCCAGCGCGATGTGGGCGTCAGCGTGCTTGGGCGCGAGTTCGATGGTGGTTTCCAGCGCGTTCTTGACCTTGCTGCCCAGGCCTTGCGCCAGCGCCTTGGCGACGCTGATGCCCTGGCCGTAGCGGCCGATCGCGTAAGCCTGCCAGTACCAGGCGTTGGGGTTCTTGGGCTCCTCGGCCTGCTGCGCCTCGGCACGCTCCGCGATCTCCAGGAACATCTCCAGCTTCACCTTCTCCTTCTTCTCGAGGTAGTTGGCGTAGATACCCTGGGCCTTGTTGGCGACCGTGATGCCGGCGCCACCGGCGGCGAGGCCCGCGTCGTAGGCGGCCTGGAAGTCACCGGCATGGAAATGAATCCAGGCCTGCAGCACCGCGGCGTCCTTGGGGAGGGGCTCGGCGTCACCGGCATGCAGCCGCGCCCAGTGCTTCTTCAGCGTGGCCGGCGTGTAGACGAAGGCGCTGTTGTCGTAGGGGAAGGCAGTCCACTTGGCCATCGCTTTTGTCTCCATCAGGGTTGTGATGATTGGTAT
>NZ_JBFUMO010000987.1:0-1288 GCF_054049355.1 Roseateles sp. P5_E11
CGATGCTGCCGGCCACGCCCCAGCGCACGGCCGACGGACGCTGCACCGAGCCCACGCCGACGATGGCGCCGGTGATGGTGTGCGTCGTCGACACCGGGATGCCCAGAGCCGTCGCCAGGAACAGCGTGATGGCCCCGCCCGTCTCGGCGCAGAAGCCGCCCACCGGTTTGAGCTTGGTGATGCGCTGCCCCATCGTCTGCACGATG
This sequence comes from Roseateles sp. P5_E11, assembly GCF_054049355.1. Taxonomy (NCBI): domain Bacteria; kingdom Pseudomonadati; phylum Pseudomonadota; class Betaproteobacteria; order Burkholderiales; family Sphaerotilaceae; genus Roseateles; species Roseateles sp. P5_E11. The sequence continues at coordinate 207 of NZ_JBFUMO010000987.1, forward strand.
CGCCAGCCGCCAAACATCGTGCCCATGCCGATGGCGATGTAGCAGGCGACGATGACCCAGCTGGGCGGTGCCTTGTCGCCGACGCTGACCATGCCGGCGGCGATCAGCAGCATCCAGATCAGGCCGATGGTCTTCTGCGCGTCGTTGCCACCGTGGCCCAGGCTGTACAGGCCAGCCGACACGAGCTGCAGCCGCCGGAACCAGCGGTCGATGCGTATCGGCGACTTGTGCCGGCAAACCCAGGCCACGATGACCATCATCAGTGAACCCAGTAGATAGCCCAGCAAAGGCGACACGATGATGAAGGCGACGGTCTTCCAGATGCCGCCAGCGACAAGGGCCGACGGCCCCGCCTTGGCGACGACGGCGCCGGCAATGCCACCGATCAGCGCATGCGAGGAACTGGACGGGATGCCCCACCACCAGGTGATGAAGTTCCAGGCGATGGCGCCGATCAGCGCACCAAAGACGACATGGTGATCCACCACGCCCGGCTCGACGATGCCCTTGCCCACGGTGGCCGCCACCTTGAGCTGGAAGATGGCGATCGCGACGACGTTGAAGAAGGCGGCGAACAGCACGGCCTGCTGCGGCTTCAGCACGCCGGTGGAGACGACGGTGGCGATGGAGTTGGCCGCGTCGTGGAAGCCGTTCATGAAGTCGAACAGCAGGGCCAGCACGACCAGCAGGGCCACCACCCAGAAGGCGATCTCAGCGGATGCCATGTCAGCGGCGCGCGGCCGTCCGAAGGCGCTGACACGCCCCCTCGGGGGGCAACGAACGAAGTGAGTGTGGGGGTCGATTCATCTCGGCGGTCAGGAGTTCTCGAGGACGATGCCCTCGATCAGATTGGCGACGTCTTCGCAGCGATCGGAAATGGATTCGAGCTGCTCGTAGATCGCCTTGAGCTTGATCAGCTCGCGCACGTCCTCCTGCTCGCGAAACAGACGAGACATCGCCGAGCGCATGACACGGTCGGCATCGGACTCCAGGCGGTCGATCTCCTCGCAGGTCTTGAGGGCTGCTTCGGTCGTGGCAGGTTTGCTGAGGTGCGGCAGCAGCGTCACGGCATGCTGCACGCG
>NZ_JBFUMO010000988.1:0-1284 GCF_054049355.1 Roseateles sp. P5_E11
GCCTCGCGCGACAGGCTGTAGCCGACGCGGGCGATGCTCAGCGTGTTGATGCGCCCCGTCAGCTGAGCGATGGCTGCCGCATCCCGCCCCTCGACCAGCAACTCGGCGCTGCCCTGCCAGCCGCTGAGCTTGCCGGTCTTGGGGTCGTGGCGCGGGTAGAGCGAAAAACTGCCCGTCTGCACATCGACCTGACCTGGCTTGGCCACCTTGCGCGCTTCGGCCAGGGCGGCGTCCAGGGCCTGCTTCAACGCCGCTTGCACGCCCGCGGCGTCGGCACCTTCGCGCGTCGTCGAGAAGGCAATGCCCAGCACATCACGCGTCACCTCAGCGCTGGCGCTGGCCGACAGGCTCAGCCGCTCGCGCGGCGGCCCTTCCGTGGCTGCATGGGCAGACAGGGTCAGTGCAAGGCTTGAGAGGACGAGGACTGCGCGCATGAGGAAATCTCTTTGCAAGGAGGGAAAGCCCAGCTTAGCCGGGGTAGTTGGCAACGAGCTGTAACCTGTGCGTGATGTCCTACAAAGCAGGGTTTCAAAACCTGCTCACAATGCCGCTGTTACAAATTCAGGAAACGCGATGAACAGCAGCGCGACACCCCGTCCCAACCGTATCCTTGTCGTCGATGACGACGCCCGCATCCGCGATCTGCTCCGGCGCTATCTGACACAAGAAGGCTTCGAAGTACTGCTCGCCGAAGACAGCCGGGCGCTGAACAAACAGCTCACCCGAGAGACGGTGGACCTCATCGTGCTGGACCTGATGCTGCCCGGCGAAGACGGCCTGACCATCTGCCGCCGCCTGCGTGCCGCCAACGACCAGACGCCCATCATCATGCTGACGGCCAAGGTCGAGGACGTGGACCGCATCGTCGGCCTGGAAGTGGGCGCCGACGACTACCTGGCCAAGCCCTTCAACCCGCGCGAACTGCTGGCCCGCATCAACGCGGTGCTGCGTCGTCGCCCCCCGCCGGAGGCCCCGGGTGCGCCGAGCAAGGAGCCGATGACGGTGACCTTCGGGCCTTTCGAGTTCGACCTGGCCCTGCGCCGCCTGACCAAGAATGGCGAGCAACTGCCGCTGACAACCGGCGAGTTCTCGATGCTCAAGACCCTGGTGCGCCACCCGCGCCAGCCGCTGTCGCGCGACAAGCTGGCCCAGCTCGCCCGCGGCCGCGAGTTCGAGCCCTTTGACCGCAGCCTGGATGTGCAGATCTCGCGGCTGCGCAAGATGCTGGAGGCAGACCCGGCCCAGCCACGCTATATCCAGACCGTCTGGGGCGTGGGCTATGTG
>NZ_JBFUMO010000989.1:0-1281 GCF_054049355.1 Roseateles sp. P5_E11
CGTTCCCGGCCAGCACCGGGTCCAGCAGAGCCAGCCAGGCGACCGCGTCATCGCCGCCGCCCCTGCCGCCCTTGGGAGGGCGCGGCAACTCGACGATCTGCATGGCCTGCAGCGGCTGGACGAGCGGCGCAATGGCATCGACGCGCTTGAGCAGCGCTCGCGTGGTCTTGGCGCTCTCGGCAGCCCAGTGCGTCAGCCGCGCGGCCTGCTCAATGACCCGCTGGGGCAGCACCTCGCGCAGGTCCAGGGAATCGTCCACGCCGAAATCCAGCGTATTGGGCATCAGAATCAGACGGCCCTTGTTCATGCGAGAGGCTCCAGGCCGGCGCGCCGCAGCAGGGCGCAGGTGCGGATCAGCGGCAGGCCGATCAGCGCGGTCGGGTCGTCGGACTCGACGGCCTCCAGCAGCGCAATGCCCAGGCTCTCCACCTTGGCGCTGCCGGCGCAGTCATAGGGTTGGTCGGCGCGCAGATAGGCTTCGATGGCTGAGTCGCTGAGCTCACGCAAGCGCACACGAACTTCGGCGCGCTCAATGGCCGCCAGACCCGGTGCGACGACGGCGACGGCGGTCTGGAACACGACCTCGCGCCCGCTCATACGGCGCAGTTGCGCAGTGGCTGCCTCGTGGGAGCCGGGTTTGCCGATGGCCTCCCCGGCCAGGTCGGCAACCTGGTCGGAGCCGATGACGATGGCGCCAGGAAACCGCGCCGCGACCACGCGTGCCTTGGTCAAGGCCAGCCGCTCGGCCAGGGCCGCCGGGGCCTCGCCGGGCAGGGCGGTTTCATCGACGTCGGGCGCAACCGCTTCGAACGGCAGGCGCAGCCGGGCCAGCAATTCCTGTCGGTAGCGGGAGGTCGAGGCAAGGATCAACTGGGACATCGGGACATTCTCCCCCGCCTAAACTCTCGACCATGAAATCGCGCGCCTTTGTTCCCGAGAAGCTCGATGTCGCGGCTCTCGCTCATGATGACGCCAGCCTGTCTGGCGAATGGCCGGCGACGTTGCTGGAGCGGCTGGCCGACTCGGCCGCTCCCGAAGCGCCGGCCAGTGACTGGCCAGCGCTGCAGTGGAGCCTGCACGGCGAGATCCGCCAGCCCARGGGCAGCAAGGCCCAGACTTGGCTGCACCTGACCGCCTCCGGTCAGGTCGCGCTGACCTGCCAGCGCTGCCTGCAGCCGGTCCACGAAGACATTGATATCGACCGCTGGATCCGCTTCGTCGACACCGAGGTCGAGGCGGCCGCGCTCGACGCGGACAGTGACGATGATGTGCTGGCCCTGC
>NZ_JBFUMO010000990.1:0-1279 GCF_054049355.1 Roseateles sp. P5_E11
CTTGTAGTCCTCACCGACGATGAAGCTGGCGTTGGTGTAGGCCTTGACGTACTCGGTCTGGATCTTGTTGTTGGTCAGCAGGTAGTTGATGACGCCGCCCAGGAAGGCGATGTCAGAGCCCGCGCGGATGGGCGCGTAGTAGTCGCTCATGGCGGCCGAGCGCGTGAAGCGCGGGTCCACGACGATGAGCTTGGCCTTGTTGTGGTGCTTGGCCTCGATGACCCACTTGAAACCACACGGGTGGGCCTCGGCGGCATTGCCGCCCATGATGAGTACCAGGTCTGCGTTCTTGATGTCCACCCAGTGGTTGGTCATCGCGCCGCGGCCAAACGTCGGGGCCAGACTGGCCACCGTCGGGCCGTGTCAAACACGTGCCTGGTTGTCGAATGCGAGCATCCCCATCGAGCGCATCGCCTTGTGGGTGATGTAGCCCGCTTCGTTGGAGGATGCGGAGGCGCAGAGCATGCCGGTGGTCAGCCAGCGGTTCACCGTCTTGCCGTCGGCGTTCTGGGCGACGAAGTTCGCGTCGCGGTCGGCCTTCATCAGCTTGACAAGGCGGTCCATGGCCTCATCCCAGCCAACGCGCTTCCATTCCTTGCTGCCCGGCTCGCGGATCTCAGGCCACTTCAGCCGGTTGGGGCTGTGCACGAAGTCCAGCAGCCCGGCGCCCTTGGGGCACAGCGTGCCGCGGTTGACCGGGTGGTCCGGGTCGCCCTCGATGTGGATGATGGACGACGTGACGTTTTTCGCCTTGTCGCCCAACGAATACATGATGACGCCGCAGCCCACCGAGCAGTAGGGGCAGGTGTTGCGGGTCTCGGTTGCCCGGGCAAGCTTGAAGTTGCGCGCCTCGGCCAGGGCGGCCGTTGGCGAGAACCCCAGGGCCACCAGGCTGGACGCTGCCAGCCCCGCGCCGCTCACCCGGAAGAAAGCCCTCCGGTTCATGTCCATTCGGCTGTCTCCTGCGGGCAGGGCCCGCTCTTGTGCAGGAACGAATCACACGGGCGGCCGTCGTTGGCCGCCGTGACCTGATTTCTTCACAAAGGAGAGCCATTGTCCAGGGCGGGCAACCCGGGGGACTAAAGCGCTCAGGTATGCCAGGCTTTCAACTGATCCGCGGATCTTCTGCCGAAGACCGGTCGGACTGACCGACCTTGAGCACGAGAAGCATTTCAGCAAACGACACGAAACCGAACACCGACAGCATGGAGCCCAGGATCTTCCAGCCGATCAGACTGTTGCCGAAGATCGAGCCAAAGAGGCCATCGACCAGATGCAC
>NZ_JBFUMO010000991.1:0-1272 GCF_054049355.1 Roseateles sp. P5_E11
TGGCGATGGGGCCTTCCGCATCCGTGCTCCCCGCACCGGAGAAGCTCAGGTTCGCGCCCACCTGCCCACTCGTCGGGCCGCTGATGTTGGCCACCGGCGCCTGGTTGGCCGGCGCCGTGATCACCACCGCCTGCGTCTTGCTGTTGGTCAGGCCTCCAGCGTCGGTCACCGTCAGCGTCACCGTGTAGCTGCCTGCCGCGCTGTAGCTCTTCGTGGCCGACACCCCGCTGGCGCTCGTGCCGTCCCCGAACGTCCACGCGTAGCTGGCGATCGGGCCTTCCGCATCGGTGCTGCCGGCGCCGGAGAAGCTCAGGTTCGCGCCCACCTGCCCGCTGGTCGGGCCGCTGATGTTGGCCACCGGCGCCTGGTTGGCCATGCTGCCCGGCGTCCACGCCTCCACYTCGRCAATGCGCGAGAGATAGTAGGCCGAGCTGTTCACCAGCACGCGGATGCGCTGTGTGGTGATGGGCGCGAAGRCGAACTGCCGCCACACCTTGTTGTTGTTGATGACGCTGCCGCCCGGCACATCCACCCACCCGGYACCGTTCCAGTACTGGACTTCGAAGTGCAGGATACCGAAGTTGCTGAACGTCATCGCCAGCGTCGGCACTGAGGGCGAGTAGGCGTTGTCCTGCAGCGTGAACACATCGATTTCGCTGATCGTCTGCATGCCGTTGAAGTCGATCTGCACCCAGTCCGGGTAGACGCCCGAAGTGCCATCCGCCCACGCRCCGCCCGCTCCCCAGTTCAGCCCCAGCCGATCGCCGTCGATGACCGCGCTGGCGGGAAATCTGGAGTCAAAAGTGCTGGACGCTGTGGCGACGCYGCCGTTGGCGGCTGCAGCAACATTGACCGCCTGTCCTCCCGTTGCCGCCGTGATCACCACCACCTGCGTCTTGCTGTTGGTCAGGCCTCCAGCGTCGGTCACCGTCAACGTCACCGTGTAGCTGCCYGCCGCGCTGTAGCTCTTCGTGGCCGACACCCCGCTGGCRCTCGTGCCGTCSCCGAACGTCCACGCGTAGTTGGCGATGGGGCCTTCCGCATCCGTGCTCCCCGCACCGGAGAAGCTCAGGTTCGCGCCCACCTGCCCACTCGTCGGGCCGCTGATGTTGGCCACCGGCGCCTGGTTGGCCGGCGCCGTGATCACCACCGCCTGCGTCTTGCTGTTGGTCAGGCCTCCAGCGTCGGTCACCGTCAGCGTCACCGTGTAGCTGCCTGCCGCGCTGTAGCTCTTCGTGGCCGACACCCCGCTGGCGCTCGTGCCGTCCCCGA
>NZ_JBFUMO010000992.1:0-1272 GCF_054049355.1 Roseateles sp. P5_E11
GAAGGAGGCCGACAGCGTCATGTAATTGAACATGCCCTGGCTGCCCGGCTGCAGCGCCAGCACGATGCCGTGATCCGGCGTGCCATCGCCATTCATGTCCTGGCCGTTGAAGTACTCGACCTCGTCGCGCAACTGCGCCCAGGTCTGCGGCACCGCCAGCGGGTAGCCGTACTTCTGCCTGAACGCCGCCTGGTGCCGCGGGTGATTCAGCAGGTCGCGCCGGTAGTACAGCACCTGACCGTCGTGGTCGTAGGCGACCATGTACTTCTTGCCGCCGTAGGACAGCAGGGTGCGCGGGCCGGGCAGTACGTCGTCGATGTCCCACTTCGGAAATCGCGGGTCGTTGTAGAACTTCTCATACGACAGCAGGTGCCCGCCAGCCACCATGTCGCCGACCCACCAGGCAGCGGCAATCGACGCGTCGTACTTGCCGGTGTGGGTGGTCATGTCCGAGATGATGGTCGGGTAGTGCTCCACGCCGGCCAAGCGCACGATGTCGAGCTGAGCGCCGGTGGCCGCCTCGAACTCCTGCTTCACTTCGAGCAGCGCCACGCTGATCGCGCTCTTGGTGGCGATCACCGTCACCTTCTGACCCGCAAACAGGCACGTACCCGGCGCGCAGGCTGGCAGGACACGCGGCACGGGGACATCGTTGGCCTGGCCAACCGTGACGGTGGTGCTCTCGGGCCTGACGGGCGCGTTCGCCTCCGGGCCGTCAGCGGCCTGTGCCAGCGGGATCCAGCCGGTCAACAGCACCAGGCATGCACCCATGAGCCTGCTCAGAGTCATGTCGCCTCCATGAGGCCGGGGGTGCGTCGATATCGGAGGGCCTTGCGCAACCCACCGAATCGAGCCAAGCCGTGCTCACCAACCTCGATCCCACTCTATTCCACATCTCCAGTCCGCGGATTGGTGTTTGGCCGTACCGGCCCCTGTGCCGCTCGAGTCACCATTCCTGGGTCAGCGTCAGGCGAACATTGCGGCCAAACAGCGGTCGGCCATAGATGGCATCGGCCGAACCCTGCCCGGCCACCGCATCGGCGCGCGGGTTGCCTTCGGTCAGGCCCTTGGCGTTGGTGGCGTTGTCCACCATCAGCTGCACGGTGGTGCCGCCCCTGCTGGCCGACGTGCCCAGCGCCAGGGTCTGGTAGGCCGGCAGCGCCGTCGTGTTCTGCAGATCGACGTAGCGCCTTCCGGTGAAGTTGAAGCGGGCGTAGGCGCTGGCCTGCCAGTCCGCCACGGCGAAGTGGACAGTGGGACGGATATTGCCCC
>NZ_JBFUMO010000993.1:0-1248 GCF_054049355.1 Roseateles sp. P5_E11
TCCTTCAGCTGAGCGAGCGCGATCAGCACCGCGATGCCGTTGGTGAAGCCGGTGACGATGGCCACCGGGATGTAGCGCACCAGCACGCCCAGCTTGAGGGCGCCCATCGCGAACAGCAGCACACCGGCGCCCATGGTGGCGAGCAGCAGATTGGCCAGGCCGTAGCGCTGCAGGATGCCGTAGACGACGACGATGAAGGCGCCGGCCGGCCCGCCGATCTGCACGCTGGAGCCGCCGAAGAGGGAGATCAGCAAGCCGGCGACGATGGCCGTGGCCAGGCCCTGTTCGGGGCGCAGACCGGAGGCGATGGCGAAGGCCAGCGCCAGCGGCAGCGCGACGATGCCGACCGTCAGGCCGGCGCCGAGATCAGCGAGGAAGCGCTGCCGCGAGTAACCCGCCCGCAGCGCGAGCATGCGGGGGCGGAAAGGGTGCAGCTGGGGCAGTGGCATGGAACCTCCGGGGTGGCGACGACGCGAGGAGCGAGGTCGCGGCCGGAGGCCCGCAGTGGTAGTGCTCGGCGATGAAACGCCGGCGCCGCGACGGGCCAAGAGGCAGTCGCGGCGAGTTCATGGCTGCTCAGCGCACCCGCATGCCCGGCAGAGCGCCGGGGAAAGGCTCGAGCACGAAGATGCCCGGGTGGGCCTTCTCGTCGGCGTGGCTGGCGGCCAGCACCATGCCCTCGCTGATGCCGAACTTCATCTTGCGCGGTGCGAGGTTGGCGACAAGCACGGTCAGCTTGCCTTCCAGGGCCTCGGGCTTGTAGGCGCTTTTGATGCCACTGAAGACATTGCGCAGGCGGCCCTCGCCAGCGTCCAGCGTCAGGCGCAGCAGCTTGTCCGAGCCCTCGACGTGCTCGGCCTTGACGATCTTCGCGATGCGCAGGTCAACCTTGGCGAAGTCGTCGATCTTGATCTCTTCCGCGAGGTCTTCGCCACCGGGCACTACCTTCGGCGCCGGCGGGGCTTCGAACAGCTGCTCCACCTTGGCCAGGTCGACGCGCTGCATCAGGTGCTGGTAGACGCCGATCTGGTGGGCGCCCAGGGCGCGGGCGCTGTCGCTCCACTGCAGCGGCGCGATCTTCAGGAAGGCCTCGACCTGGCCGGCCAGGGCCGGCAGCACCGGCTTGAGATAGAGGGTCAGCAGGCGGAAGGCCTCGATGCAGACGCTGCAGACGTCGTGCAGGGCGGCGTCCATGCCCTCCTGCTTGGCCAGCTCCCAGGGCTTGTGCTGGTCGACGAACTCGTTGAC
>NZ_JBFUMO010000994.1:0-1244 GCF_054049355.1 Roseateles sp. P5_E11
TGCTGGGGCCGCAGAAGACGTCGTCCTCCAATGTCACCGAGTCATAGACGGAGACGTTGTTCTGGATCTTGACGTTGTTGCCGATGCTGACGTCGTTGCCGACGTAGACGTTCTGGCCGAAGGAGCAACCGTCGCCAATGCGGGCGCCAGCGCTGATGTGTACGAAGTGCCAGACGCGGCAGCCCGAGCCGATCCGGGCGCCAGCGTCGACGATGGCAGAGGGGTGGATGACAGTCTGCGTGCTCATCGGCTCAGTAATTCAGCGGCAGGTTGACCTTCYGCCCGTCGCGGGCCGAGCGGTACATGCCGATCAGCAGTTCCAGAGACTTGAGGCCTTCGCGTCCATCGGTTTCAGGCTGTGCCTCGCCGCGCAGCACCTGCAGCACGTTGTGGTAGTACAGGGGATGCCCGAAACCGTAGACCGATGTGGTCTCGTAGTTGGCGTCCTTGATGCGCTGATCCATCTCGTGCGCGTCCTGGAACTCCCAGTGCTTGATCTCGTTGACAGCCACGCCACCGACCACGGCAGAGCCTTTTTCGCCGAGGATGGTGATCGAGCCTTCCAGATTCTTGGGATAGGTGAGCATGGTGACGTTGATCGAACCCATGGCGCCGCTACGCCACTTGATGGCGGCAACGCCGGTGTCTTCCACCTCGATATCGCGCGCCAGGGTCCCCGTGTACGCCATGACACTTTCGACCGGACCGATGATCCACTCGAGCAGGTCGACGTAGTGGCTCGCCTGGTTCATGAAGGCGCCGCCGTCGAACTCCCAGGTGCCGCGCCAGGCGGCGCTGTCGTAATAGGCTTGAGGGCGGCTCCAGAACACGTTCACCGTGACCATGTGGATTCGCCCGAAACGGCCCGCTGCCACGGCATTCTTGAGCAGTTGCAGGGTCGGATTGCGCCGGTTCTGTTTGACGACGAACAGCCGCACGCCTGCCTCGTCGCAGGCCCGCACCATGTCGATGCCGTCCTGCCAGCGAGTGGCCATGGGCTTTTCCGTCATGACGTGGAAGCCGGCATGCGCAGCTTCGATGGCCTGGCGCGGGTGCAGGCCGCTTGGCGTCGTCAGGATGACCACGTCCGCCGAGGTGGTCGCCAGCATTTCCGTGAAGCCAGCGTGGCCGCAGGCGCCGGTGTTGTCCACCGTCGCAGCCAGTGCAGCGGCGTCGATGTCACAGACGTCAACCAACTCGCACTGATCGCCGAGCTTGCGGATGGCTTCGAAGTGGTTCTTGGC
>NZ_JBFUMO010000995.1:0-1242 GCF_054049355.1 Roseateles sp. P5_E11
GGCCAGTCCATCGCCGGTTGCCACCCAGACGCTGCCGTCCGTCGTGGCCAGCACAGACTTCGTGCCGTCATTGGGCAGCCCTTGTTGCAAGGAGAGGGTGGTGACAGGCAGCTTTCGGAAGCGGTCTATTCCCTTCTCGCTGCCGAACCAGATGTTGCCCTCGCGGTCTTGGAAGAGACTGCAGGCGATGTTCCCGGAGAGGCCGTCTGCCCGGGTGAACGCGTCGGCCTGGCCCTCCTGCAAATGGAGGATCCCGTGGCCTTCGGTTCCGATCCAGAGTCCGCCATCGCGGTCCCGCAACAACTTGTTGGCCTTGACGTCGCGGTCAGCGAGCCACTCATCGGGCTTGGCAGCGCTTCGCATCGGAGCAGGCACCAACCTGTCGCCGTCGATGCGCTGGATTCCTGCGCCACGGATGCCAATCAGGAGCTGTCCATCGGCGGTCGTGCTCAGGTCGCCCACTCGCGCGCCTGGCGTCTCGAATCGTTGCGGCGTCCCGGGCTTCCATCGCCAGAGGCCCGAGTCCGCACCCACCCACAGCGCCCCGGATTTGTCTTCGGCCAGGCTCCAGACGAACTGGCCAAACCCGCCTTCGGGCATGGAACATTGGGCCTGACCTGCGCGGATGGCGCACAGCCGTCCCTGTTCGCCCAGCAGGCCGGCCCAGACCGTTCCGTCGCGGTCCTCGAACAACGACGTCACGAACCCGTTGGGGATCTGCGGATAACGGGTCAGCTCGATGCCATTCCAGCTGACCAGGCCATTGAAGGTGCCAATCCAGAGCGTGCCATCGCGGGAAACCAGCAGGGCGTAGGGATTGCTTGGCAGCGACTGGCCTCTCGGTGGTTGCCAGGGAACGAACCGAAGGCCGTCGAAGCGAAACATGCCAAATGACCCACCGACCCAGAGATAGCCGTCGGGGGTTTGTGCCATCGCAAAGACGAGGCCCAGCAAGGCGCCGTCCCGAGCAGTCCACGAGGTGTGCGCGTACTGGGATACCTGCAGGGGAGGATCGAGCGCGAGGGCAGGGGATGGCGAGGTGAGCAGAGCCGAAGCCAGGAGCAGACCCGGCAGGAGGTGTCTCTGACTCTGGCCTTCCAGTTGCCCCACTGAATTCCTTTGCCTTCGCTTGCCGCTGGCAGCAAGTGAGCAGCGTATCGCGAAAGGGTCGCTGCAGGGCGGTTCAGAACGTCATTGCCGATCGGAAAGCACCGAAGACGGCCGCAGCCGCAAGAGGCACAC
>NZ_JBFUMO010000996.1:0-1241 GCF_054049355.1 Roseateles sp. P5_E11
TCGTTTGGGTGATGTGTGTCCCGGAGACCGAGTCCATGCCCCGATCAAGAATCTCGTGTGCGACGACGCAACCCAAGCCATTGGCTCGGGCCAGTTCGCGGGCGCACCGACCCTGGGCGGGTCGCTGGCTTGAACTGAATAGGTTGCGTTTCACGTTGAGTCCTGATGTCGAAAAGGTTGAAGTGGTCGATAGAGCTGCCTTGGCAGCTGCACTGATGTTGATCAATGCGGCGCTTCGGTTAGCGAATAACTGCATTGTGAAGAGTGTTCACTTGCGAAGTCAAGCGTTTTGCGAAAAATCTTCACAAGTAGAATGCGTGAAGACTTTTCGCAACACTTCGAGATCCCCGCACGACCCCGTGCTGGCAGCGCCACGAGACCCGGATGTCCAGCCCGCCCAACATCACTACGATCCGACGCATCAACGCTCAAAGCCTGTTTCAGCAGTACGCCGAGGAGCGCATCAGTGCGGGCGAGCCGCCGAAGGGGTTGGAAGCGGCCTGGGCTTCGCACATCGGCGTAAGCGGGGCCACTTGGTCGATGGCCAAGAGCGGCGCCCGTCCGATCGGTCACAAGCTGGCCAAACAAATCGAATCGCACTGCGGCGTCGAGCAGGGGTGGCTGGACATTGAGCGCGCGCCTCAAGGACTCAGCGGACCGGAACAGCAATTCTTGGCCTTGGCCCTAAAGGTCTATCGCGCGACGAACAGCGGTGGCCGCAAGGATCTGCGGCGCATGCTGACGGAATTTCGCAAAGACTAAGCCGCGAGATTCCGTCCAGGTCCGGGCGCTGCCTTTGCGGGCTAGAGCTCGTCACTCAGTTCTGAATACGCGCCCTGATCGGTCCAAGGCTACGTCATCCATGTGGATTCGATGACAAGGTTGGCCGACCGGCAGGCAGGGCATTGCTGTGGCTCCGGAAAGTCCTTCACAAGCACCCCGGACGCGGCGCAATGATTGCATTGCAACGACTTCATTTCCGACACGGACTGGTCGCTCACTATCCACTCTGGCCGCTGCTCGCCGTATCGCGGTGCTGCGTGGCACAGGAGGCGATCCTGCTGCAAGGGGCCAAAAGTTGGATTTCGCCGTTGTTCCACCGTCTCGCGCCGGAGGCGCACGCCAAGTGATTGCAGCTCGTCCTGCACCTTGGTAGCGCGCTCCTCCCAAGTGGACTCAAGCAGCGTAAATGGCGGACTGCGCACAATCTGCAGCGCAGTTGAAAGTGCCATGCCCTGCTT
>NZ_JBFUMO010000997.1:0-1239 GCF_054049355.1 Roseateles sp. P5_E11
GTGTCCGCCGTCGATGAGCAGGCGGATGAAGTCGAACTCGGTCTGCGACGCCGACGGGAAGCCGACCTCGATCTCCTTGAAGCCGATCTTCACGAGCTGCTGGAACATGCGCAGCTTGCGGGCAATGTCCATCGGCTCGATCAGCGCCTGGTTGCCGTCRCGCAGGTCGGTGCTCAGCCAGATCGGCGCGYGGGTCAGCACGGCATCGGGCCAGCGGCGGTCCGGCAATGCGATCGGGGCGAAGGAGCGGTACTTTTGCTGCGGTTGCTTCAACATGGGTGTTCCATCCGAGGGTGGGTGGCGCAACCAGCAGCCTTTGAAAACACGAACGGCCCGCTGCGGTTGCATACGGGCCGTTGGGGTCAGGTGTGAGCGTACGTGCGCGACTGACTAGCGAACCCGTGGTTCCTCTAGGGCTAGTAGCAGGCTAATTCGCGTGGCGCGGCTCATGGGTCGGGAATCTAGCATGAATGGCTATTGATGCAAGCCACGTTCATCCGGCTCGTCGGTGCTGGTGGAGATGACGCTGACGGGCTTGCCCTTGGACTTGCGCCAGCCATAGATGACATACCCCGACAGGCCATAGACGCAGAAGACACCGAAGAGAACGCGTGATGGATCGAGTGCGGCAAGGCCGATGCCAAGCATGATCACAACCAACACGATGAAGGGCACGCTGCGCCGCCGGTCGAAGACTTTGAAGCTGTAGAACGGAGCGTTCGTCACCATCGAAAGCCCGGCGAACAAGGTGATGCCGTAAGCCACCCAGGCGACCCAACCCCCGGGCTGGACACCGGTGTACTCCTTCCGATCCACGACGGCCCAGATCAGGCCCATCACGATCGCCGCTGCCGCGGGGCTTGGCAGCCCCTGGAAATAGCGCTTGTCCACCACGCCGATGTTGACGTTGAAGCGTGCCAGCCGCAGTGCAGCGCCGGCGATATAGACGAAGGCCGGAATCCAGCCCGGCTTGCCCATGTCCTTGAGCGCCCACATGTAGACGATCAACGCCGGCGCGGCACCGAAGGCCACCATGTCGGACAGGCTGTCCATCTGCTCGCCGAAGGCTGACTGGGTATTGGTCATGCGTGCGACGCGGCCATCAAGACTATCGAGGATGGCAGCGGCAAAGATGGCAACACAGGCCACCTCGAAGCGGCCGTTCATGGCCATGACGATGGCATAGAAGGCGCTGAACAGCGCGCCCAGCGTGATCGCGTTGGGCAGAGCGTAGATGCC
>NZ_JBFUMO010000998.1:0-1236 GCF_054049355.1 Roseateles sp. P5_E11
CCTCTTCCGCCTGGCGCGAGCCCATGGTCTGGCTCGTGGTCGGCGGCCCGGCGATCGTCGTCGTCGCCAGCTTCTTCACGCTGGCGCTTGCCATCCGCCACCCCGACCCGCCGCTGGAGCTGCACCGCACCGCCCAGACTGCCGATGCCACCGAGCCCGCCGACCTGCGCGCCCGTGCCGGTGATGCGGTACCGGCCCTGGTCGCCCGCAACCATGCCGCCACGGGCACGGCGGGCCAGAAGAGATGAACGGCGCCGCCGGCCCCACGCGCATCAAGCGCTTTGCGATGGCCGTGGCCTGGTCGTCCTTCCTTGCGGCTGGCGTGCTGGAGGCCCTGGTGTTCGCCGTCGTCGACCCGGCCGACCTGCGCTGGTTTGGCACTGCGCCCGTGCAGTTGTCGACCCAGGCCGTCTACACCCTCAGCTTCCTGATCTTCTGGGCCGTCATCGCCTTTGGCGCCAGCCTGGCGCTGCTGCTCATCAGCCTGCCCGGCGACGAGGTCAAGCCTGGGCGTCACGCGCCGGGCTGGCCTCGCTGAGCCCGGCGCCTGCCACCACGCGTGCGTTGCGGTCATGCGTCCAGTAGGCCCAGGCCCAGTCCACCAGCACGACGAAGCGGTTGCGGAAGCCGATCAGGAAATAGACGTGGGCGAACAGCCAGAACAGCCAGGCGGGCAGGCCCGAGAAGCGCAGCGACCCGGCCGGCGTGCCCAGGTCGACGACGGCGCTGTGGCGGCCGATGGTGGCGAGGTTGCCGTAGTCGCGGTAGCGAAAGGCCTGCGTCGCCTCGCCGCGCAGCCGGCGCTGGATGTTGGCGGCGGCGTGCCGGCCCATCTGCTTGGCGCCGGGTGACACGCCGGGCACGGGCTTCGGAGGCTGGCCGGGTGCGTGGCTCTGCGCGGCGGCGAGGTCGCCGATGACCTGGATGTTGGCCTGGCCCTTCACGCTCAGGTCGGGCTCGACGACCACACGGCCGGCGCGGTCCAGCGTGCAGCCGGTTGCATCGGCCAGCGCACGGCCCAGGGGCGAGGCCGCCACGCCGGCGGCCCAGACGACGCAGCGGCTGTGCAGGCGCTCCGGGCCGGTTGGCGTCGTGATGTCCAGCCCCTCGGCGTCGATACCGGTCACACGGGCGTTCAGGCGCACGTCCACGCCGAGCGCGCCCAGTTGCTCGCGGGCGCGTTCGCTCAAGCTCTCGGGCATGGCCTGCAGCACACGCGGGCTGCCCTCCACCAGC
>NZ_JBFUMO010000999.1:0-1235 GCF_054049355.1 Roseateles sp. P5_E11
GCCCAGGCCCGGACCCGGGCCGTCGAACTGCTGGYGTCCACCGGCATTCCGGCGCCCGAGGCTCGGGTCGATCACTTCCCGCACCAGTTTTCCGGCGGCATGCGCCAGCGTGTCGTCATCGCGCTGGCCCTGGCGGCCAACCCCAAGCTCATCGTCGCCGACGAGCCGACCACGGCGCTGGACGTCTCAATCCAGGCGCAGATCATTGCGCTGCTGAGGAAGGTCTGCCGCGAGCAGGGCGCGGCCGTCATGCTGGTCACCCACGACATGGGCGTCATCGCCGAAACCTGCGACCGCGTCGCCGTCATGTACGCCGGCCGCATCGCCGAGATCGGCCCGGTGGCCGACGTCATCCACCACCCGGCCCACCCTTATACCGTCGGGCTGATGGGGTCCATCCCGGCGATGGACGAGGATCGCGAACGCCTGCTGCAGATCGATGGCTCGATGCCGCGCCTCACTGCGATCCCACCGGGATGCGCCTTCAACCCGCGCTGCCCTCGCGTTGTCGAGCGTTGCCGTGCCGAGCGGCCCGAACTGGTCCAGGTTGGCGCGACGACTGCGGCCTGCTGGCGGCCTGTCACCGTGGAGGTGCCGCGATGAGCACGCCCCTCGTCGAGGTACGGGACCTTGCCAAGATCTTTGACGTTTCACCCCCCTGGCTGAACCGCGTCGTCGAGCGCAAGCCCAGGGCTTTTGTGCATGCGGTGGACGGCGTGTCCTTCAGCATCGAGCGCGGCAAGACGCTGGCTCTCGTCGGCGAGAGTGGCTGCGGCAAGAGCACGGTCGCACGCCTGCTGGTTGGGCTGTACGCGATGACGCGCGGCGCGGTCAGCTTCGACGGCGAGGACATCGCCAAGACGCTGGCCGGTGCCGGTGCCCTGAAGCTGCGCCGGCGCATGCAGATGATCTTCCAGGATCCCTATGCGTCGCTGAACCCGCGCTGGAAGGTGCTGGATATCGTCGCCGAGCCACTGCGCGAGCACGGCCTGATCCCGGGCGACGCGGAGGCCAGGCAGCGCGTCGGTGAGCTGCTCAGCTCGGTTGGCTTGAATCCGGCCGATGCCGAGAAATTCCCGCACCAGTTCTCTGGCGGCCAGCGTCAGCGCATCTCCATCGCCCGTGCGCTCGCGACGCAACCGGAATTCCTTGTCTGCGATGAGCCGACTTCTGCGCTGGACGTGTCTGTGCAGGCTCAGGTCCTCAACATCATGAAGGATCTTCAGCGCGATCGC
>NZ_JBFUMO010001000.1:0-1219 GCF_054049355.1 Roseateles sp. P5_E11
CACCTGGGCCTGCTGTTCAGGCAGGCCGAAGAGCTGGAAATCGTTGTCGGTCAGGCGCATGGCAGGGTGGAAAAGCAAAAGGCGCGGTTCACACCGCGCCTGTCGTCGAGTCAGCGAGTTTCAGACACGGAAGGACTCGCCGCAGCCGCACTTGTCTTTCTCGCGCGGGTTGCGGAACTTGAAGCCTTCGTTGAGGCCTTCGCGGACGAAGTCCAGCTCGGTGCCGTCGAGGTAAGGCAGGCTCTTGGGGTCGATGAGGATCTTGACCTCATGGC
This sequence comes from Roseateles sp. P5_E11, assembly GCF_054049355.1. Lineage (NCBI taxonomy): Bacteria > Pseudomonadati > Pseudomonadota > Betaproteobacteria > Burkholderiales > Sphaerotilaceae > Roseateles > Roseateles sp. P5_E11. The sequence continues at coordinate 276 of NZ_JBFUMO010001000.1, forward strand.
CCTCGAAGATCACGTCCTCTGGCGCCACCTCATCGGCGTATTCCAGCTTGTAGGCCAGGCCCGAGCAGCCGGTCGTTTTCACGCCCAGCCGCACGCCCACGCCCTTGCCGCGCTTGGCGATGTAGCGCTTGACGTGGCGGGCTGCGGCTTCAGTCAGCGTGACGGACATGTCAGTTGGCGTGCTTGGCGCGGTAGTCGTCCACCGCTGCCTTGATGGCGTCTTCAGCCAAGATGGAGCAGTGAATCTTGACCGGCGGCAGCGCCAGCTCTTCGGCGATGTGCGTGTTCTTGATCGTCAGCGCCTGGTCCAGCGTCTTGCCCTTGACCCATTCGGTCACGAGCGAGCTGGAGGCGATGGCCGAGCCGCAGCCATAGGTCTTGAACTTGGCGTCCTCGATGAGGCCGGTCGCCGGGTTGACCTTGATCTGCAGCTTCATCACGTCGCCGCAGGCGGGCGCGCCGACCATGCCGGTGCCGATGTCGTCATCGCCGTTGTCGAACTTGCCGACGTTGCGGGGGTTCTCGTAGTGGTCAACGACCTTTTCGCTGTATGCCATGGTGTTCTCCTTCTAGGTTGCCAAGGGGCTTGCAAGCCCCTTGGCCTGCCCACCGCGGACGACAGTCCGCAGTGGACTGTCGTCCGTCAGTGGGCAGCCCACTGGATGGTCGAGATGTCGATGCCGTCCTTGTACATGTCCCAAAGCGGGGACAGTTCGCGCAGCTTGGCCACGCGGTCGGTCAGCACGCTGATCGCGTAGTCGATTTCTTCTTCGGTCGTGAAACGGCCGATGGTCATGCGCAGCGAACTGTGCGCCAGCTCGTCGCTGCGGCCCAGTGCGCGCAGCACATAGCTGGGCTCCAGGCTCGCCGACGTGCAAGCCGAGCCCGACGACACCGCCAGGCCCTTGACGCCCATGATCAGCGACTCGCCCTCGACGTAATTG
>NZ_JBFUMO010001001.1:0-1213 GCF_054049355.1 Roseateles sp. P5_E11
GCGCGCTACCGGGCCAGGGCGGCGGACTACGCCAGGCAGTTCGGCTACGGCAGCTACGTCGTCGGTGAGGTCAGCATCAACAGTGACGAAGCCGGACCGCGCCCGATGATGGGCGTGATGCGCATGAAGGCCGAAGCCGCCGACATGGCGCTGCCGACCGAAGCCGGCAAGGCGACCGTGACGGTGAATGTCAGCGGTTCAGTGCAACTGACGAAATGATCAAACTGCGGTCCAGCCGCCGTCCATGGCCCAGGCCTGGCCGCGCACGTTGATGGCGGCGTCCGAGCACAGGAAGACGGTCAGGGCGCCGAGTTCGTCTGGCGTCGTGAACTGCAGCGACGGCTGCTTCTCGGCCAGCAGGCGGCGCTTGGCCTCGTCGTTGCTGACGCCGTCCTTTGCGGCCAGCGCGTCGACCTGCTTCTGCACCAGCGGCGTCAGCACCCAGCCGGGGCAGATGGCGTTGACGGTCACCGGCGATGTCGCCGTCTCCAGCGCGATGCTCTTGGTGAAGCCGACCAGGCCATGCTTGGCGGCCACATAGGCCGATTTCTGCGCCGACGCCACCAGGCCGTGGGCCGAGGCCATATTGATGATGCGGCCCCAGTTCTTCTTCAGCATGCCGGGCAGCGCCAGGCGCGTCGTGTGGAAGGCGGAGGTGAGGTTGATCGCGATGATGGCGTCCCACTTCTCTACGGGGAAGTCCTGCACCGGCGCGACATGCTGGATGCCGGCGTTGTTGACGAGGATGTCGATGCCGCCGAACTCGGCGTCGGCATAGGCCACCATGGCCGCGATGTCGGCCGGCTTGCTCATGTCGGCGCCGTGATAGCCCACCTTGACGCCCAGCGCCGCGACCTCGGCCTTGGGGCCTTCTACGTCGCCGAAGCCGTTCAGGATCAGGTTGGCGCCCTGGCGCGCGAGCGCGAGGGCCACGCCCAGGCCGATGCCGCTGGTGGAGCCCGTGACGAGGGCGGTCTTGCCTTTCAACATGGAGGGTCCTTCTTGGTTGCTAGGATGACTCAAAGGATTGCATCATGACCCAGCCCCAACTGCGCTTCGTCAATTGCCTGGACAGCACCGGCCTGCACCGGATGGCTTATTGGGAGTGGGCCGGCCCGAGCGCCGACGCACCGGTACTGGTCTGCGTGCATGGCCTGTCACGGCAGGGGCGGGACTTCGACGCCCTGGCTCGCGCCGTGAGCGACCGCTATCG
>NZ_JBFUMO010001002.1:0-1212 GCF_054049355.1 Roseateles sp. P5_E11
CTGTTTCCTGAGGCCTACCACATCAAGGTCGCCAGCCGCGACGGTGAAGAGGTGTGGCTGTCCAGCGGCAACTGGAAGAAGTCCAATCAACCCGAGGTGAGCCAAGCCGCCATCGACAACGGCAACATCACGCCGTTGCGCGCTACAAACCGCGAGTGGCATGCGGTCATCGCCAACAAGCGCCTAGCAACGCTGTTCCAGCGCTACATCGAGTTCGATTTCTCAGAGGCTCAGCGTGTGGCGGCCGAAGAAGGAGCTGCCTTACCGGACCTCGAGCTCTTCGTGCCTGATTCGGCGTTCGTCATCCCCATGGAGGTGGAGGGACGCGGCCGGTACTTCAAGCCGCTTGAGCTGGACCGCGAGATCGACATCCAGCCATTGCTGACACCCGACCGCGACAGCCGTGGCCGACGCCTATACATGAAGCACGCCACGGAGCTTGTGAAGAGCGCGCGTGAACGCCTGTACATCCAGAACCAGTCATTCAACCTGCTGAAGGAGAACAACCGCGACGAGTTCGAAGGCTTCTTCACGGCCGTGGCCGACCAGCAGCGCGCCGGCCTGGACGTTCGCATCATCTTCCGCGACAGCACCGAGTTCAGCCCGCAGAACGCGGTTACTCAACAGGAACTGCTGGAGCGCCTGAAGAAGTTTGGCATCGACACCGACCAGATCAAGATCCAGCAGGGATGCCATACCAAGGGCATCATCGCGGACGGCGAGGCGGTGCTCCTGGGCAGCCACAACCTCACGAACTCGGGCAGCCTCTYCAACCGCGACGCGAGCCTTCTCGTGCGCGACGCCGAGGTGGCACAGTACTTCGAAGGCGTCTTCCTCTTCGACTGGGAAGTCCTGGCCGCCCAGCAGGTCAACGAATCCGTCGGCGACGTGCGGGTCGCGAGGTCTGATGAGCCCACCCCGGCTGGCTATCGCCGCGTGACGTTGCGCGAGTTGATGTCACCTGACGCACGCTGAGCTGGTCGAGAGAGTTCGCAGAGAACTCCTGCCCCGATTGCAACGAGTCCGCGAGAAGGAACAGGACAGCTATTCACGGGATCAATCCGCCGACGACCACACCGAGCATTTGCTCGGGGGCTTCGAGATCCTCAAGGAGACGTTCAGCGATGACGTCGAGGCCGTCCGCTTGATCGAGGAGCAAATCAACGATGCAAAGTCCTGGGCGGGTGAGAACGACTACGAGCCGTCCAGAAT
>NZ_JBFUMO010001003.1:0-1206 GCF_054049355.1 Roseateles sp. P5_E11
GCGCGCCACGCCCCGAACCGATGCCGCCGGCGCGCCACGCMCCGAACCGATGCCGCCGACGACGATGACGACAAAGGCCAGGATGAGGATGCTCTCGCCCATGCCGACCTGCACGGCCAGCAGCGGGCCGAGCAGCGCACCGGCCAGCGCGCACAGCGCGGCGCCGAGGCCGAACACGGCGGTGAACAGCTTGCGGATGTCGATGCCCATGGCGGTGGCCATCTGGCGGTTGGATGCGCCGGCTCGCACCCACATGCCGGCGCGGGTGCGGGTGACGAGCAACCACATCAGCAGCGCGACGGCGAGGCCGACACCGATGATGAGCAGGCGGTAGGCCGGGTAGAACAGGCCGGGCAGAAGCTCGACGGGGCCTGAGAGCGCGGCGGGCGTGTTCAGCATCAGTGGCTGGTCGCCCCAGAGGATGCGCACCGCCTCGTTGAGCATGAGGATCAGCGCGAAGGTGGCGAGGACTTGGCTGAGGTGGTCGCGGGCGTAGAGGCGTCGCAGAAGTGTGACTTCGAGGGACATTCCGAGGATGGCGGTGCCCACGAGTGCGGCGAGAACGGCCAGCAGGWAGGAGCCGGTTGCGGCTGCGACCGCCGCGGTCAGGTAGGCGCCGACCATGTAGAGCGAGCCATGGGCCAGATTGATCATGTCCATGATGCCGAACACGAGGGTCAATCCTGCGGCGAGCAGGAAGAGCATCAGGCCGAATTGGAGGCCGTTGAGGAGTTGCTCGGTGATGAGGATCCAGTCCATCAGTTGGGTGCTTTCCCAAGCTGGGGCTTTGCGCCACTGCCCAGCGGGGAGTTCGCCCCCGCGGGCGACCTACTTTCTTGTGCGCACAAGAAAGTAGGCAAAGAAAGCGCCCCCGAACCGCCCGCCCCTTTGCTTCGCAGCGGGGTGCCCTGCGATGCTCGGTCCTTGAGGCCCCCGCGCAAAACYCGCGCCGCTACGCTCTGCTCAAACAGTTGCGCGGAGTCAGAGCTTGAAGCGAGCTTCGCTCGCGGCCTCAAGGCCCTGCGCTTCTCGGCGGGCTCAGAGGGGGAAATAGAAATGCCTCGTTGCGAACGGCCTTCGGGCTTGGCTGTCGGCTGCTCGGTTGTTTCGGGAGCCTCCCCTTCTAAACCGCCGAGAAGYGCAGAAGCCCGGGGCGCGAGCGCAGCGAGCCTCAAGCTCTGACTTCGCGCCCCTTTGTTTGAACGG
>NZ_JBFUMO010001004.1:0-1206 GCF_054049355.1 Roseateles sp. P5_E11
GAAGAGGCTGAGCACCGCCGTCATGGCCGCCTCACTCGACCCCAGGGCCTGCGCCATCACGGGCAGAGACGGCAGCAGGATGTTGGTGGACAGCGTCGCCAGCGCTGACAGCGCGGCCAGCGTCAGCAGCCAGGGGCGGGGCACGGCGCTCATTGACTGGCTCCTTCGGCAATGAAGGCAATGCTGCGCGCGATGACGTCGGCATCCGCCAGCAGACGGCGATGGCCAAGCCCGCTCACGCGCTGCAGATGCGAGCCAGCCCAAGCCGCATGCAGCGCCTCGGATGCAGCGAAAGGCACGGTGCGATCCTCCGGGTCGTGGACGATCAGCCCGGGATGGCGCAGGCCATGCTGCAGCCGCTCCAGATCCACATAGGTGATGCGCGTGCCGATGAAGCGTTCCACCCAGCCCGCGAATGCGGCCGCATCCGCCGGGCCCAGGCCTTGAGCGGCGGCCAGGCCCTTGACCATGGGCGACAGCGAGGAGGGGCCGGCCAGATGCACGCTGCGCCCGACCCGCCAGCCGTGGGCAAACGCGAGCAGCGCGGCGGCCGAGCCCATCGAATGGCCGATGACGCCGTGCACCTCCTTGCCGATGTCGGCCACCACGGCGCGCAGTGCGCGGCCGGCATGCACGACGCTGGCCGCATGACCGGTCGAGTCGCCATGGGCGGGTAGATCGAAAAGGGTGACCGAGAAGCCGGCCTCGACCAGAGGCCGGGCGAAGCCGAGCAGATGGGCGCCGCGGCTGTTCCAGCCGTGGACGAGGACAACGCGTGGGCCGACGCCCAGCGTCCAGCGCGCGAGCTTGAGGCCTTCGTGGCGCAGCGGCGGTTCGGCGTGGCCAGCCAGCGCAGCGCGCTCCTCGGCCGTCAGCGGCACGCGCTCGGGCGCCGAGAAGGCATGGCGGGCCGCTGCGAGGTGGCCGTCGTCATTGGCCGTGAAAGGCGCGGCAAGGGCAGGGGAGGCGAGCATGRCGTTCTCCTGAGTTCGGGGCTCAGCCCGCGTAAGCTGGCGCGGCCGTGGACAGGCTCTGCTTGACCTGGCGGCTGATGTCGTCAGCCAACACCTCGAAGGCGCCGGCTTCCAGCTCGGCCAGGGCCAGGCGAGCGACATCGGCCGGCGCAGACTTGGGCGCGTCCAGGCCACGCGTCATGTCGGTGTCCATATAGCCCACATGCAGGCCGGTCAGCTGCGTGCCCTGGGC
>NZ_JBFUMO010001005.1:0-1204 GCF_054049355.1 Roseateles sp. P5_E11
GTCGCTGGTGAGGCCATCCAGCTGTGTGCTGGTCAGGGCGCGCAGGGCGGCCGTGGACAGGAAGCGGACGTCGCCGGTCTCGATGGCGGCCAACTGGTCGGTGTTCAGCGCCTGGGCCTGGGTCGAGCTCAGCACGCCGATCTGGGCGGTGCCCAGGGCGGTCATGTCGCCGGCCGTCAGGCCCTGCACTTGAGATGTGCTGAGTGAGCCAATCTGGGCGGTCGTGAGGCTGGACACCTCGTCGGAGCTCAGCGTCAGGATCTGGTCGGAAGAGAGGCCGCGCAACGCGGCGGTCGTGACCGAGCGCAGGTCGGCCGTCTCCATCTTGGGCAACTGGTCCGACGTCAGCGAACCGAACTGGCTGGAGTTCAGCGTCGCGAACTGGGCCGAACCCATCGCGTTGAGGTTGTCGGTGGCCAGGCTGCTCAGCTGGGCCGTCGTCAGCACGGCGACCTGGGCGGTGGAAAGCTTGTTGAACTGGTCGGACGTGAGGCTGTTGAGGTCGTCCGTGTTCAGCGTGCGGACCTGGTCGGTCGTCAGCGCGTTGATCTGGCTGGAGGTCAGGGCGCGCAGCTGGTCGCTGGTGAGGCCRTCCAGYTGGGTGCTGGTCAGGCCACGCARGGCGGCCGTGCTCAGCGACTTCATGTCRGCSGCCTCGATGGCSGACARCTGGTCGGTGTTCAGGGCCGACACCTGGGCCGAGCCCAGGGCGGCGATCTGGGCGGTGCCCAGGGCCGTCATGTCGCCGGCCGTCAGGCCTTGCACTTGGGCCGTGGTCAGCGCAGCGATCTGGCCCGTGGTCAGGACGCCCACCTCGTCGGAGGTCAGCGTCTGGATCTGGTCGGAGGAGAGGCCGCGCAGTGCCGCGGTCGTGACGGCGCGCAGGTCGGCCGTTTCCATCGTCGGCAGCTGGTCAGAGGTCAGCGAGCCGAACTGCGTGGAGTTCAGCGTCGCGAACTGGGCCGAGCCCATGGCGTTGAGGCTGTCCGTCGTCAGGTGGCTCAGCTGCGCCGTCGTCAGCGCGGCGACCTGGGCGGTGGAGAGCTTGTTGAACTGGTCGGACGCCAGGCTGTTGAGGTCGTCCGTGTTCAGCGTGCGGATCTGGTCGGTCGTCAGCGCGTTGATCTGGCCAGAGGTCAGGGCGACCATGTCGGCCGTGCTCAGGCCCTGGATCTGCAGCGTGCCGAGCGCCGCGATCTGCGCC
>NZ_JBFUMO010001006.1:0-1198 GCF_054049355.1 Roseateles sp. P5_E11
GTGGAGATGGGTCTCGCGGGCGACTTCGTAGACCCGGGCGTTCAGGATTCGCTGCAGATAGCTGCTGCCGGGCGGCAGCATCGCGGGCACCTGAGATGACGTGCTGGACGGCGCCTTGGCGGGGGGCTGGCGTCGGCGCGAGGGGGCGCTCATCGTCTCTCCATGGTGTCTTGTTGCGGCGCCGCATGATAGGGGAGACCCTCATGCGGCGCCGCTTGCCTGCCTTCGGCGAAAAAAAACCCGAGCTTTTGCAAGCTCGGGTTGAATCCACCATGGAGGCGGTGGAGGAGACAATCGGTGCGAAAACGTTTTCGCTTGAGTGGCAGTTTAGCGCCGAGTTATGCTGCGCTGCAATATTTTTCGTGAACGAATTGGAGCTTTGACTCTAGATGACCATGGAATGCACCGTCAGTTGGCTGGGTCCTGAGGGCCCGAGTGGCATGAGCTTCGTGGCCGAGACCGGTAGCGGTCATGTGCTGAGCATGGACGGCGCGCCGGACGGTGGCGGGCGCAACCTGGCGCCGCGGCCCATGGAAACCGTGCTGGCGGGTACGGGTGGCTGCACGGCCTATGACGTGGTGCTCATCCTCAAGCGCGGCCGCCATGATGTGCGTGGCTGCAAGGTGACGCTGAAGGCCGAGCGCGCCACCAGCGATCCCAAGGTCTTCACAGCCATCCACTTTCACTTCATCGTCAGCGGCAAGGGGCTGAAGCCTGAGATCGTCGAGCGCGCAGTGGCGCTGTCGCACGAGAAATACTGTTCGGCGACAGCCATGCTGGCCAAGACCTCGGCCATCAGTACCTCTTTCGAGGTCACTGAAGTTTGAGCCAGGTCTGATCAGATGTGGTGAGCCACGGTCGTCATGACCTTGGCTGCCGCGCGCATCAGCTCCGCAATGGGCGCGGGCAATGGCCGCGCTCCGGCGGCAACGGCCGCGTCGGCATGCTCGGCTTCCTCGCGCCGCATTTGGTCGACGATGGCGCGGGATGGCGCGTCGGCCTCAGGCAGGCGTTGAAGATGCGAGGCCAAGTGGGCTTCGACCTGGCGCTCCGTTTCGACGACGAAGCCAAGGCTCCATTGATCGCCGGCCAGCCCAGCCAGGCTGCCCCAGGCGAAGGCACCGGCCCACCAGAGCGGCGCGAGGTGGCTGGTATGGCCATCCAGTTCGGCGATCCGGTCGGCCGTCCAGGCGAGGTG
>NZ_JBFUMO010001007.1:0-1196 GCF_054049355.1 Roseateles sp. P5_E11
GTCATCACCTTGCGGCGCTCCCGCCGACGCGACGGCCCGCTTCTACGATGGTGCGGCGGCTGGCTACGATGCCCTGGTTGATGGCCGAGACGACAACGTGGCGGTGCGGTTGTCGTTCTGTGAGCGCGTGGTGTCCATCGCTGGGCCGGGCGGGGTGATCCTGGATTTCGGTTGCGGTACTGGCACCGATGCGGCGTGGTATGCCGCGCGTGGGCACCGCGTCATCGCCTACGACGTCTCGCCCGGCATGGTGGATGTGCTGAGAGCGCGTTGTATCAACGAGATTGCGGCTGGGCGCATCACGCCGGCGGTGGGCCCGCTGGCCGCAATGGAAAACGCGCTTCAGGGAAGCCCTCCGGTTGCAGCCATTTCCGCCAACTTTGCCGTGCTGAGCCACGTGCGCGAGCTCAAGCCGCTGCTGCAACGGCTCGCGTCGCATGTGAAACCGGACGGGGCACTGGTGGCGAGTGTCCTCAATCCGTTCTACCGACAAGACATGCTGCACGCCTGGTGGTGGCGAAGCGCATTGCGTTCGGTCCGGACGGGAGCGATCGAGTTGAATGGCAAGGTCACGTCCTACCGGCATTTCGTCAGCGCCATACGCGAAGCGGCGGAACCTCATTTCGCCCTTGTGGAGGTTCGCGCAGCCAGTCGTAGCGCGCTGCTAGGGGCGCTCGATTCAAACTTCCTGTTTGTCGTTCTCCGCAGGCGGCCATGAGGCATTTGCTGTCCTTGTTGCGCAGCGGTAAGGGCCTGCGCTACGCGCCTGTGGTGTATGCCGATTCTGCGGAGTTTGCACTTCGAGTGGTGCTGCGAGGGCTGCCCAGCGGGCCCGTTGACGTCAGTGGCGACCACTGTCCCGTGTCCATGCGCCCCTTCGTTCTGGGGGTCCGCTTGGCGGCGAAGAATGTCGATCAAGGTGCCCTTGCGCCGTGCCCATGGCTGGAGATCTACCCGCCGAATTCTGAAACCACACCCTTGGCGCGGCTGGCATTGAAATCGGTCGGAATGCTGCCGATGAAGCAGGGCGCCCTGTACCTTTTCGAAGTGGCGCGCACGATGAACCGCTGCCTGCCGCGACCCACCTTGTGGCTCCGGTACTTGCTGGCCTGGCAAAACGCGCGGACCGCTGCTCGGCGAGGTGATGCGCTTCGCATGTCTGCGCGAGACCTGCGCGCGCTGAATGCCTACTACAT
>NZ_JBFUMO010001008.1:0-1195 GCF_054049355.1 Roseateles sp. P5_E11
GCCTGAACATGCTGGGCGACATCCAGAAGCAGGGCGGCGTTGCCCGCATCGGCGAGTTCGTCAACAAGGTCAAGGACAAGAATTCCGGCGTCAAGTTGATGGGCTTCGGTCACCGGGTCTACAAGAACTACGACCCGCGCGCCAAGCTGATGCGCGAGACCTGCCACGAAGTGCTGAGCGAGCTGGGCCTGGAAAACGACCCGCTGTTCGAGTTGGCCATGAAGCTGGAAAAGATCGCGCTGGAAGACGAGTACTTCGTCGCCCGCAAGCTCTACCCGAACGTCGACTTCTACTCGGGCATCGTGCAGCGCGCCATCGGCATCCCCGTGCCGCTGTTCACGGCCATCTTCGCGCTGGCCCGCACGGTCGGCTGGATCGCCCAGCTCAATGAGATGATCGGCGACCCCGAGTACAAGATCGGCCGCCCGCGCCAGCTCTTCGTCGGCGCCACGCCGCGCGACGTCAAGCCCATCGCCCAGCGCTGATCGCTGAACGACACTTAGCGCCTCATGCGAACCCCTCGGTCTTCCCGAGGGGTTCTTTCGTTTTGGGAACCCTGATGACCCGTCCTGAGATCCTCGTCCTCGGCAGCGTCAACCGCGACCTCATCGTGCATGCGCCGCGGCTGCCGCTGCCGGGCGAGACGCTGCGCGGCCAGCGCTTCGGCTCCTGCCTGGGCGGCAAGGGCGCCAACCAGGCCGTGGCCGCGGCGCGCCTGGGTGCCCGCGTGGCACTGGCTGCACGGGTGGGCCTGCTGGAGAACGGCGCGGCCATGGTGACCCAACTGATCGCGGAAGGCGTCGACACGCGCGCGATTGCCCAGCCAGCCGACGAGGTGCCCGGCGTGGCGCTCATCGTCGTCGGTGCCGAGGACGCAGAGAACCAGATCGTCACCGTCGCCGGCTCCAACGGCACGCTTCCGCTGGAGCAGGTCGAAGCCCTCGACATGGCGGGTCTGCGCTGGCTGGTCGCCCAGCAGGAGCTACCGCTGCAGAGCGTCGCCCGAGCCTTCGAGCGCGCCCGCGCGGCCGGTGTGAAGACCGTGCTGAACGCCGCACCTTTTCGCGCCGGTTGTGAGGCTTTGTTGCCGCTGGTCGACCTGCTCGTCGTCAATGCGCTGGAAGCCCAGGCCCTGATCACGACGCTGGGCGGTGGCGCCGCCGAACCCGAGACGCTGGCCCGGACCTTGCGCGCC
>NZ_JBFUMO010001009.1:0-1191 GCF_054049355.1 Roseateles sp. P5_E11
AAGGAAGCCATGGCAGTGACCCAGGCTGCGTGCGACGCCTTCCGCCTGCGCGACCTGGCGGCGCTTGAACGCCTGCTCGCACCTGAGTTCAACCTCGTCAGCACCAACGCCGAGGTTCAGAGCCGGGCGCAGGCGCTCCAGGAAGTGCGCGATGGCGACCCGCAATATGAGCGCTTCGAGAACCACAGCATGACGGCGCGCATGTATGGCGACGCGGCGGTGGTGCAGGGCATCACCTCACTGAAGGGCCGGTCCGGCGGCAAGCCCTTCGCGGTCGATGTGCGCTTCACCGACACGCTGATCCGGGTCAATGGCCGCTGGTCGATCGTGGTCAGCCATGTCACGCGCATGCCGTCCTAGTCCCGAGTGATCAGGACGCCTCGCATCGGGCCGTCCACAAACATCCCCGGCGCGGCCAGGCGGGATTCACCACAATCCTGCGCTTTCGCCGTTTTCTTGAGGAGATACCCATGTTCAGCCACGTGATGGTCGGTACCAACGACATCGAGCGCAGCAAGCGCTTTTATGACGCGGTGCTCGGCACGCTCGGCGTGCCCGAGGGCTTTCGCAACCAGGGGCCCTCGGGCCACCAGCGGGTGTTCTACCGCCATGCGGGCGGCACGTTCTGCATGAGCCAGCCGATCAACGGTGAGCCGGCCTCGCATGCCAATGGCGGCACCATCGGCTTCGGGTGCGCGTCGCCCGAGCAGGTGCAGGCTTTCCACGACGTGGCGGTGGCCCACGGCGGAGAGTCCATCGAGCAGCCGCCGGGCCTGCGCGAGGGGGCGCTCGGCGCGATGCACCTGGCCTATGTGCGCGACCCGGACGGCAACAAGCTCTGCGCGCTCCACCGCATCAAGACGGCTTGAGCCGACGACCGAGGCCCATGAAAAACGCCGCCCGAGGGCGGCGTTCCTGTCTTCGGCGAGCGCTCTTTAGAACATCGCCTTGAACTGCACGCCATACGTGCGCGGCTCGTTGATGAAGCCGGTCAGGTTGTTGAAGTCGATGGCACCCGTCACGCGGATCTGGTTGGTCACGTTGCGCACGAAGCCGGCGGCTTCGTACTTTCCGTTGCCCCACAGATAGCCCACGCGCACGCCGCCTTCGGTCAGGCTCTTGCCCGTGAACTCGGTGGCCTCGTACAGGAAGAAGTTGACCTTGGAGCGGTAGGCCCAGTCGGTATAGACG
>NZ_JBFUMO010001010.1:0-1190 GCF_054049355.1 Roseateles sp. P5_E11
TTTGCAGCGCCGTCATGGCCTTGCTGAATTCGGGCACGAAGTTGTTCGGATTGGCGAAGTCCAGGTCGCCGCCGTTGGCTGCGGAGCCGGTGTCCTTGGAGTTCTTCTTGGCCAGTTCCTCGAAATTGGCGCCGCCCTTGATCTGGGCGATCAGGGCCTTGGCGTCCTCTTCCTTCTCGACCAGGATGTGGCGGGCGCGGTATTCGTTGCCGGTGTTGGCGGCCTTGAACTTGTCGTACTCGCCCTGGGCTTCGGCATCCGTAACCGGGTTCTTGGTCTTGAAGTCGTCCATCAGGCCGCGGATCAGCAGCATCTGACGGGCCAGGTCCATCTGGACCTTGTAGTCGGCGGTCTGCGGAACGCCGCGCTTCTCGGCTTCCTGCATGAAGATCTCGCGGCGCACGACCTCGTCCTTGACCTGGGCTTCCAGCTCGGGCGAACGCTGCTGCTGGCCGCTCTTGGTGACTTGCTGGATCAGCGTCTCGACGCGCGCCTTGGGCACGGGCTTGCCGTTGACGGTGGCGACGTTCTGCGCGACTGCAGCAGCCGGCAGCAGGGCCGAAATGGTGGCCGCGACGACGGCGGCGAGCGCAAACTTCTTCATGGGTGGGGGAATTTGATTCAGGCTAAAAAAATCGCGCCCGGTGCCGGGCGCGCGGTTCTTCAATCACGCACGATCTGATCAGTGTTCACCCGGGGCCCGGGCGTCGATCGCCAGCGCGTGGATGCCGCGCTGCATCAGGTCGGACAAACAATGATAAACGAGGCGGTGCCGGGCCAATCTTTGCAGTCCGGTAAAGCGATCCGACACGACAGCCACGTGAAAGTGGCCGCCCTCGCGGGCACCGGCGTGGCCGGCGTGCTGGGCGCTGTCGTCGCGGATGCTGAGTTCCAGTGGCGCCAGCTCCGCGCGCAGGCGGGCCTCTATCTCTGCGCTGATCATGGCTTGCTGTCCTCTTCCGGCGGCAGGTGCTTGCTGAGATACAGGCCTTGGGCGAGTGTGAACAGCACGATGAGGCCCGTCACGCCAAAGACCTTGAAGTTGGCCCAGGCCGACGTCGAGAAGTGGTAAGCCACATAGAGGTTGAGCACGCCCATCGCGGCGAAGAACAGCACCCAGGCGCGGTTCAGCTTGAGCCAGATCAGGTCGGGCAGGGCGAGTTCGCTGCCGAGCATGGACTGGATCAGGT
>NZ_JBFUMO010001011.1:0-1189 GCF_054049355.1 Roseateles sp. P5_E11
GTCCCAGTTGGTGATGAAGACGGTCGCGTTCTGCGGCTGGATGAAGCCCCAGCTGCCGCCCCAGTTGCCCCAGGTGCCCATGACGCTCGGGATGCTCGCGAGGTTCAGGCCGTTGTTGTTGCGGAAGACATCGCGCATGGCCGACGTGAACTGGAACTCGTTGAGCGTGCCTACGGGGAAGTAGCTCGGCCGGTCCACCTCGCCGTCGTTGATGATCTCCTGCGTGACCCAGATCGGCTCGCCCTGCAGCGTCGTCGGGTAGGCGGCCTTCACGGCGTTCATGATCGACGTCCAGGCGCTGGCCGGCATGTGCTTGGACGCATCGATGCGAAAGCCATCCACACCCATGGCCAGCAGGGCCTTCAGGTAGTTGACGATCTGGCCCTGCACATAGCTGCTTTCGGTGGCGAGGTCCGGCAGGCCGCCCAGGCGGCAGTTCTGCACATTGCTGCGGCCCGACGGCGAGTTGTAGTCGCCGTCGTTGATGTTGCAGTTGGCGTGGAAGTCGCTGGCGCTGAAGAACGGGTAGCTCAGCGTGCCCGCGTTCCAGGTCGAGCCGTCGGTGGCCGTGCCGCTGCCGTCGGCCATCTGGTTGACGACGATGTCCGCATAGACCCGCACACCGGCCGTGTGGCAGGTGTTGATCATGGTCTGCAGCTGCCCAGGCGTGCCCATGCGGCTGGTCAGGTTGGTGTAGTTGACGGGCTGGTAGACGCCCCACCAGCCATTGGCGTTCTTGGACGCGCCGGGCGGCGAGATCTGCACGCCGCCAAAGCCCTTGGRGCCCAGCCATTGGGTGCATTCGGTGGCGATGTCGGGCCATGACCACTCGAACATCTGGACCGATGTCGAGTTGGGGTTCAGCGCGTGGGCCGGTGAGGCGAGGGCGGCGCTCAGTGCGAGCGCGAACGAGAGCGAAGGGGCGAGTCGGAAGCTCGCGGGCAGCAGCGATGGCATGGGTGTGTCTCCGTCATGTGGTCGACCGCCGCCCTCGTCATGGGGCGGCTGGGTTCGGCCAATCGACTGCTTGCCCTGGCCGCCTTTCCCGTTCAGGAAAGTGCTGCGACTCTAGACAGACGGCGGTAATTTAAATGTAGGAAAACTACCAATCAACGAGCAAAATCCCTAGAACATTCGGCGGCGGCGAGGTGACTCAGAGCGATTTCCGACGCGATGCCATCTCTTCTCC
>NZ_JBFUMO010001012.1:0-1187 GCF_054049355.1 Roseateles sp. P5_E11
CTGCCGGTCCATGTGGTGCTGACCGAGATGGTGATCGATCCGGTGTGCTCGCTGGCCTTCGAAGGTGCCGCCGAAGCGCCGGGGCTGATGCGGCGGCCACCGCGGCGCACGGACGACGGCATCGTGGGTTGGTCGATGTTGTGGCAGGGCTTGGCGCAGGGAAGCTGCCTGCTCGCGGCGACCCTTGGCGTTTACATGCTGGCGCTGCAGGCCGGGCGTGACACCGACGTGGCCCGCACGCTGGCGGTGGTCGGCCTGACGTTCGGAAACCTGATGCTGGTGGCGGCCAACATGGCAATCGGCAACGGGCTTCGCGCCTTGTCCGGTCGCAGCGCCCGGGCCTTCTGGGCAGTCGCCGCCGTGGCGGCGTCGGCGCTGGCGACCGCCGTGCTGGTGCCAGGCCCGAGGCGCCTGCTGCATTTTGGCGTTCCGGCGCCCGGGGACCTCTTGCTGGCCTGGGTGACGGTGGCGCTGGCAGTGGGTGCCGGGATCACATGGAGCGGGCGGCTGCGCAGTGCCTCGGCATCGAGGCCGCCAAGCTGAACTCGGCGGTTGTTGGCATGGGGCGCCCTGGGCATCCGAAGGCGGCTCAGTCGGCGCTCGCGCCGATCTGGCGCATCCGCTTGAGCCACTTCGCCACGCCGGCTTCGCCCAGGGACTCGACCCCGCCCACCAGCGTTTCGTGAACCGGAGCGAAGCCGACGAAGCCCAGGATGTTGCGTTCCAGTGATTTCAGGCTGTGGGCACGGAAATACCAGCGGTAGACGAGTGCGGGCATGCCCATGGTCACGACCACCCTCGCGGAACGGCCCTTGAGCAGCTTGCCGCCGGCCGCCCCATCGCCCGCCTTGCCCAGCGCAAAGCCGGGGCGCGCCACCTGTTCGAGAAAGGCCTTCAGCAAAGCCGGCATGTCGCCCAGCCACAGCGGGAAGAACAGCACCACGTGGCTGGCCCAACGGATGTGCTCCTGTGCGGGCAGCAGCGAAGCGGGCAGGGCGCCGTGGTCCCATTCGTCTTTGCTGCGAAGCAGCGGGAAATCCAGCGTCGCCACGTCCATGAGGCGCACGTCATGGCCCGCTGACCGCGCGCCCTCGGCATAGGCATCCGCCAGCGCGTGGCAGAGGTGGCCTCGGGTGGCATCAGGGTGCCCGAGGATGAGGAGAACGCGTCGCGCATGGGTATTCATC
>NZ_JBFUMO010001013.1:0-1185 GCF_054049355.1 Roseateles sp. P5_E11
AGCGCTTCGGCGCCAAGGGCGATGGCCGCACGCTCGACTCGCCRGCGRTCAATGCGGCCATTGCTGCCGCRGCGRCMGCGGGCGGSGGTACTGTCTATTTCCCGCCGGGGCGCTACCTGTCSGCGTCGATMMGGCTCAAGAGCAAYATCACGCTCTACCTGGAAGCKGGCGCGGTGATCGAAGCGGTTGACGCSAGCGTGGCGCGCTACGACCTGCCCGAGCCGAACGAGGCCGGYGGCAACTATCAGGACTACGGCCACAGCCACTGGCAAAACAGCCTGATCTGGGGYATTGGCCTGAAYAACGTGGCCATCKTSGGCGGCGGCTTGATTCAYGGCAAAGGCTTGATCAGCGGSCACGACAAATACACCGGCTACTACACCGACAAACCGGACCAGCCCGGCGAAGCCGACAAGGCGATTGCGCTGCGCGAATGCAGCAACGTGACCTTGCGCGATTTCTCGATCCTGCATGGCGGCCA
Source organism: Roseateles sp. P5_E11 (assembly GCF_054049355.1). NCBI lineage: Bacteria > Pseudomonadati > Pseudomonadota > Betaproteobacteria > Burkholderiales > Sphaerotilaceae > Roseateles > Roseateles sp. P5_E11. The sequence continues at coordinate 482 of NZ_JBFUMO010001013.1, forward strand.
TTTCGGCATATTGGCAACCGGCTGCGGCAATATGCTGATCGACCACCTGATCATCGACACCAACCGTGACGGCATGGATATCGACGGGTGCAACAACGTGCGCATCACGAATTGCAGCCTGAATACGCCCTGGGACGATGCGATTTGCCTCAAGGCCAGCTACGGCCTGGGGCGCATCCAGCACTGCGAAAACATCACGATATCGGATTGCCTGGTATCGGGAAATTTCGACGAGGGCAGCGTGATTGACGGCACCTTCAAGCGCAGTGCRCCGGAATACCGGTCGGGGCGATACGGCCGCATCAAGATGGGCACCGAATCGAATGGTGACTTCAAGAACATCGCCATCACGAACTGCATTTTCGACGAGTGCCGCGGCCTGGCGATCGAGAGCGTGGACGGTTCGCACATCGAGGACCTGACGATTTCCAACATCACCATGCGCAACGTGGTGAACGATCCGATCTTCATCCGCTTGGGCGCGCGCCTGCGCGGACCGAATCAGCCGCGGGTGGGCACGATCAAGCGCATCAATATCAGCAACATTGTGGTGTCCGGTGCGCACGTCAATCACGCCAGCACCATTGCCGGGCTGGAAGGGCAYCTGATCGAGGATATTCGCATCAGCAATGTGCAGATAGAAATGCAAGGCGGCGGCGATGCGGCCTGGAGCAAGGTGGTTCCGCCCGAAAACGCAAACGGAT
>NZ_JBFUMO010001014.1:0-1177 GCF_054049355.1 Roseateles sp. P5_E11
CACGTGGTGAGCCTGAACCCCGAAGTCCAGGCCGACATCGCCGCGCTGATYGGCACGTCCGCTGCGCTGGCCATCTCCGGCATCCCCTTCAATGGCCCGATCGGTGCCGCCCGCGTGGGCTACGTCAACGGCGAATACGTGCTGAACCCCAGCAAGTCCGAACTGGCCAACAGCCAGATGGACCTGGTCGTCGCCGGCACGCAAGCCGCCGTGCTGATGGTCGAGTCTGAAGCCTCGGGCCTGTCTGAAGAAATCATGCTCGGCGCCGTGGTCTACGGCCACGAGCAAGGCAATGTCGCCATCGCCGCCATCAATGACATGGTGCGTGACGCCGGCAAGCCGACCTGGACCTGGACTGCCCCCGCCAAGGACGAGGCCTTCATTGCCAAGGTCAACGGCCTGGCCGAAGGCCCCCTGCGCGAGGCCTACCAGATCCGCTCCAAGCAAGCCCGCACGCAAGCCTGCCGCAGCGTGACGTCCAGCGTCTTTGCCGCGCTCAAGGGCGAAGGCGTCGAGTTCGACAAGGTCGAGGTCGAAGGCCTGCTGTTCGAGATCGAAGCCCGCATCGTGCGCAGCCAGATCCTGGCCGGCGAGCCGCGCATCGATGGTCGCGACACCCGCACCGTGCGCCCCATCGAGATCCGCAACGGTATCCTGCCGCGCACCCACGGCTCGGCGCTGTTCACGCGTGGTGAAACCCAGGCGCTGGTCATCGCCACGCTGGGCACGGACCGTGACGCCCAGCGCATCGACGCGTTGGATGGCGAGTTCGAAGACCGCTTCATGATGCACTACAACATGCCCCCCTTCGCCACCGGCGAGACGGGTCGTGTGGGTTCGCCGAAGCGCCGCGAAATCGGCCACGGCCGTCTGGCCAAGCGCGCGCTGATCGCCGCACTGCCGAGCAAGGAAGACTTCCCCTACTCGCTGCGCGTCGTCTCGGAAATCACCGAGTCCAACGGCTCCTCGTCGATGGCTTCGGTCTGCGGCGGCTGCCTTGCACTGATGGACGCCGGCGTGCCGATGAAGGCCCACGTGGCCGGCATCGCCATGGGCCTGATCAAGGACGCCAACCGGTTCGCCGTGCTGACCGACATCCTGGGTGATGAAGATCACCTCGKCGACATGGACTTCAAGGTGGCCGGCACGACGACCGGCATCACCGCTCTGCAGATGG
>NZ_JBFUMO010001015.1:0-1170 GCF_054049355.1 Roseateles sp. P5_E11
ACGCTGGACCGGACCTATGCAAGCATGACCGATTTGAAACTTGATGCGGTGGATCGCAGGATCCTTGAGCTTGTACAGCGTGACTGCACCATTCAGATCGCTGACCTTGCCAACGAGGTTGGGCTCTCCCAGACCCCATGTTGGCGGCGCCTGCAGCGGCTCAAGGAGGCTGGCGTCATTACGCGAAACGTCTCGCTGGTCAACCGCAACAGGGTGAACGTCGGAGTGACGGTCTTCGTCTCGGTGCGCACCAATACCCACTCGGAGGCGTGGTTCTCGCGCTTCCAGGCGACTGTGGAGGCGATCCCTGAGGTGATGGAGTTCTATCGGATGTCGGGCGACGTGGACTACCTGCTGCGCGTTGTCGTTCCAGATATCGCCGCCTACGACAAGGTCTACAAGCGGCTGATCGCTGACACGCAACTGTTTGACGTCTCGTCGAGTTTCGCCATGCAGGAGATCAAGTTCACGACGGCACTTCCCCTGGCCTACATCTAGCGCGTTTCATGTGGCATGGAACTCGGATCCGCAGGATCAGCAGGGGCCGCATTCTGTTTCTAACGGCGAGGCGCTGGAAAGCAAGAAGGAGCACTCGATTCTTCGATGCGCCCCACAGAATTCCTATGCCGTTCCTGCGTTGGCGACAACGCGCAAATCAAGGGTGCATCCCCAAACCTGGAGAATCTGATGTCCGACATCGCAGTGGTCTCTGAAGCCAGCTATCCCACTCAAGTCCTGCAAGCCGAAGGTCCCGTACTGGTGAAGTTCGGATCCAAGACCTGCGGCCCCTGCATGATGCTTGGCGCCGCTTTGAAGGACATTGCCCCCGACTACGGCGACGAGATCAAGTTGTTCGATGTTGACGTTGAAGAGGCGCCCGGCATCGCGAAGCAGTACGGCATCGTCACGATTCCCGTATTGCTCTTCCTCCGAAATGGAGAGGTGCAGAAGCGCGTGATGGGCAACCAGACGCGTGGGAAGCTCTCCCAGATGATCGACGCCCACATCGAAGGCGGCAACTGATGTCGAGCATCGCCTATTTGAACGATTCGACCGTCAAGGCAGCGGCCTTGGAACGGGCCACTTCCCAAGAAAGCTTTGGTTGGGCCGTTGAGGACACCGACGCGCAACGCCAGGAGTGTTCGGAACGCTTCGGCCTCAGCCCCGCGC
>NZ_JBFUMO010001016.1:0-1170 GCF_054049355.1 Roseateles sp. P5_E11
GCCGACGAAGTGCTTGAGTTCCTTCTTGTACTCGGCGATGAACTCGGCGTCATTGCGGTAGTGGGCGTAGGCGTCCTTGAGCTGGTCCAGCGCATGGACGAGGGTCTCGGAGACGAAGCTGCCGCCGAAGGTCGCGGTGCCCGCATGGCGGAAATGCCCGGTCGCGTCGGGCTGGTCGTACYGGAACATGGTCTTCCTCTATCGGGTCAGTTCTGCGTCGGCGCGGCTGTCAGCGAGACGAACAGCGCGGCAGAACTCATGGATCAGGTCGGCGCTCTTGATGCCCTTGGACACCTCGACGCCGGAACTCACATCAACGGCCCAGGGCCGTACCGTCGCGATGCCATCGGCGACGTTTGCTGCATTCAACCCACCAGACAAAACGAGGCGAGAGCTGACGCTTGGAGGAATGAGTAACCAATCGAAGACCTTGCCGCCACCGCCATAACCGTCGACGTGGGCGTCGAGCAGCAGGGCCTGGGCGTTGGGAAATTGAGTGGCGAAGTTTAGCAAATCGACCCCGGGCGCCATGCGGGCAGCGCGCAGGTAGGGCCGTTTGATCCGGTCGCAGTCGGCGGGGGTCTCGTCGCCATGGAACTGGACGAGCATATTGGGCAGCGCGTCCAGCCCGGCCTGCAACTCGGCGCCCGTCGCGTTGACGAACAGGCCGACCGGCGTGACGAAGGGCGGTAACAGCCTGGCCAGCGCCCTCGCCCGCTCGGGCGTCACGGCGCGCGGGCTCTTGGCGTAGAAGACGAAGCCGATGGCGTCGGCGCCGGCTTCGACGGCCGCCTCCACGTCGGCTTCACGAGTCAGGCCACAGATCTTGATTCGAGTCATGGAAGCCAATTCAGAGCCGCGACCTCGCGCGGGATGTCGAGTTCGACATCGTAGGTCGGGCCGAGGAAGTAGAGCCCATCAGGGGCAAAGGTCGGAGCCGCCACTTTGCGGTCCCGCGCGGCGAGCACGTCCGACACCCAATCCGCCGAGCGCGTACCGCTGCCGACGGCGAGGATGCAGCCCATCAGGTTGCGCACCATGTGATGCAGGAAGGCACTGGCCTCGAATTCGAAGCGCCAGTAGGCGCCGCGCCGTTGCACGCGGATCTCGCGCAGCGTCTTCACCGGCGAAGCGGCCTGGCATTCCGAGGAGCGAAAGGACGAGAAGCTG
>NZ_JBFUMO010001017.1:0-1161 GCF_054049355.1 Roseateles sp. P5_E11
GAGTACAACAGCCGCGTCACCAACCGCGATCCCATCGCCCGCCGCTCGCCCATGGACGGCGGCGAATACAGCGTGAAGGAAACCACCACCGCTGCCTACCTGCAGGGCAACCTGGAAGGCGACGGCTGGAGCGGCAACGTCGGTCTGCGCGCCGTGCGCACCAAGCAGTCCTCGGGTTCGTTCCGCCCCAGCTTCCCGGGTGAAAAGGCTGATGTGTCGTCGGCATTCGGTGACTTCACGGCCACCTCCGCAGACCGCAGCTACACCGACCTGCTGCCCAGCGCCAGCGTGCGTGTGGACATCCGCCGCGACGTCGTAGGCCGCCTGGCCGTGAGCCGCACGGTGACCCGCGCCGACTACACGGCGTTGTCCGCCTTCACGTCGCTGAGCACGACGGGCATGTTCCTGGACAACAACGCCATCGGTGGCGGCACGGCCGGCAACCCCGACCTGAAGCCGATCCGCTCCACCAACTTCGATGCCAACATCGAGTGGTACTTCGCGCCGCGCGCCTTCGTGTCGATGGGTGCCTTCCACATGCAGATGGGCAGCTACATCACGAACGGCACGTTCACCAGCACCTACCCGGTGCTGCTGGGCAACACCAACCAGCAGGGTGGCGTGCAGCAACTGGTGAACCGTCAGTTCGTCATCACCGGCCTGACCAACAAGAAGGCTTCCGTCACCGGTCTGGAGTTCGCGTTCGAGACGCCCATCGCCAACAACTTCGGCGTGACGGCGAACTACACCTTCGCGGACGGTCACGACCAGGACGGCCATGTGCTGCGCGGCGATGTGAAGAACTCGTTCACCCTGGGCGGCTTCTTCGAGAACGACCACTTCTCGGCTCGCGTGAACTACAGCTACACCGATGACATCTTCATCGGCACCGACCGTGGCACGGACTACTTCCAGAAGGGCAACGGCGTGCTGTCGGCGTCTCTGGGCTACAAGATCAACGACAACTTCGCCGTCAGCCTGGATGCGCAGAACCTGAACGACCCGAAGCTGAAGTACTACGCCTCGGAAGTGCAGCCGCGCGCCATCTACAAGAACGGCCGCCAGTTCTACTTGACCGCCCGAATCAAGTTCTGATGTCGAACGGCACTGCTGGAACCCTCGGGGTCCGGCAGGCGCCGCAGGTGAACACAATCAAAGGGG
>NZ_JBFUMO010001018.1:0-1160 GCF_054049355.1 Roseateles sp. P5_E11
CYGTCTTCGGTTTTCTGGTGAGCCCGGCGTGCAGCCGCGCGTTAACGGGCGGGATGTGGCGATGTTTGGTGCTCGTCATAGGGACAGCAGCGAGAGCGCAGCGGRTCGCGTGAAGGCGCCGTCCAGTTCCGAGCAACGCGAGCGCTCCATCCTGCTCGAGTGCGGATTGCATTGAGCGCTCCTCTTTTGGTGACTTTTCTCTGGCGCGTCAGAGAAAAGTTACCCGCCCTCGCGGGGCGGATTCCCGCGGCACTGCACACGAGTCATAAGGACCTCTGCAAAGACATCCAACAAATGAAAACGTACCCGGCGCTAACCGCCCTCATCCCCCTGCTGATCGCCACCACCGTCCTCGCCGCCCAAGCCGAGCTCAGTGCCGACGAGATGCGCAGCGCCGAAGACACGCTGCGCGATCTCGACTCCAACGTCAGCCTGCAGAACCGCAAGGCCCTGGACGAGGCGCGTGAACTCGCGCGCTTCTTCCAGCAGGTCGGCGCCCACTACACGGCTCAGCCCGATGCGGCCCGCGGCGTCGACTTCGCGCGCAAGTCGCAGGACCACGCCAAGGCCATTGCCGCCGCCGTCGAGGCCGGCAACTACGACGCCGCGCAAGACGCACTCAGTGACCTGACGCGCAGCTGCAAGGCCTGCCACGAGGTCTACAAGACCAAGAAATGAAGAAGCAAGCTCCCTTCCTCATCTCCATCGCCCTACTCGTCGCGCCGCTCTGCCACGCCGCTTCCAAGCTGGACCTCGGCATCTGGATGCGCTCCATCGACCACAAGTCGGTCAGCGTGCAGAAGGCCCTCGGCGCCGGCCGCCACGACGAGGCCGCGGTCGATGCCCAGGCCCTGCAGAAGCTCTATGCCGACATGACGGCCTTCTTCGAGAAGGACTACCCGGCCGCCGATGCGGTCGGCTTCTCGCGCGAAGGCGAGCGCCAGGCCGCCGCCATCACCACGGCGCTGTCCGCTGGGGATGTCGCCAGCGCCAAGGGCGCCGCGCGCGCCATCGCCCTCGCCTGCAACGACTGCCACGACCCCTACAAGCCCCTGCCATGAAAAAGACCCTCGCCCTTTCCCTGCTGGCGCTCGCCGCCAGCGCCCACGCCGCGTTGAAGCCCGGTGACGCAGCGCCCGACTTCCAGGCCACCGCAGCCC
>NZ_JBFUMO010001019.1:0-1160 GCF_054049355.1 Roseateles sp. P5_E11
CCGCTGGTCGTGGCCTATGCCATCGCTGGTACCGTGACCCGCGACCTGATGACGCAGCCCGTGGGCTACAACAGCAAGGGCCATCCCGTCTTCCTGGGCGACATCTGGCCCAGCAGCGACGAGATCTACGCGCTGATGAAGCATGCGATGGACCCCGTTGCCTTCAAGGCCAACTACGACCAGGTCGCCACCAAGCCCGGCAAGCTGTGGGACGCCATCAAGGGCGTCAAGGGCCAGGTCTACAACTGGCCCAAGAGCACCTACATCGCCCAGCCGCCCTTCTTCGAGGGTTTCACGATGGTCCCACCGGCGCTGGTGTCGGGCGTCAAGGGCGCCAAGGTCATGGCGCTGTTCGGCGATTCGATCACCACCGACCACATCAGCCCGGCCAGCTCCTTCAAGGAGACGACGCCGGCCGGCCAGTTCCTGACGGCCAACGGCGTGGCCAAGGCCGACTTCAATTCCTACGGCGCGCGCCGCGGCAACCATGACGTGATGATGCGCGGCACCTTCGCCAATGTGCGGGTGAAGAACCTGATGCTGCCCGCCCGGCCCGACGGCTCGCGCGAGGAAGGCGGCTACACGCTGAAGGGCGGCCAGCAGACCACCATCTACGACGCCGCCATGGCCTATATCCAGGAAGGCACGCCCACCGTCATCTTCGCGGGCGAGGAATACGGCACCGGGTCGAGTCGAGATTGGGCCGCGAAGGGAACTCAACTGCTGGGCATCAAGGCCGTCATCGCCAAAAGCTTCGAGCGCATCCACCGCAGCAACCTGATCGGCATGGGTGTGCTGCCGCTGCAGTTCAAGGCCGGCACGAGCTGGGAGTCGCTGGGCCTGACCGGCGCGGAGACGATAGACATCGGCCTGGCCGAGGTGATCAAGCCGCAAGGCGACGCGGCGATGACGATCACCTACGCCGACGGATCGGTCAGGCAGGTACCGCTGACGCTGCGCATCGACACGGCCATCGAGGTGGACTACTACTACCACGGCGGCATCCTGCCGTTCGTGTTGAGACAGTTGCTCGCGGCCTGAGACCTCTCGCCCAAGGAGTACCTTGGTCGGTCTCCCGAGGAGACGGCGATGCTTGCCGGATTGACCGGCAAGCACATCGCCCAACGCGGGCCGGCTAGGGAGCGGCCCGGCGCTCGACC
>NZ_JBFUMO010001020.1:0-1155 GCF_054049355.1 Roseateles sp. P5_E11
GTCGGTACCCGCGCCATGTCGGGCGGAAAGTCGAGGAGGGCGGGCAGGCTCTGCGGGCTGAGGAAGCGCAGGCCGGGCGGGACGGCCGCTGGCTGCCGGAAGGGCCGCCGCGAGGCCATCACGAAGCCCCATTCGCCAAAGCTCGGCACATGGGCGTGATAGGGCGTGGCCGTCAGGCCGACGGATTCCAGCGTCGTGACGACAGTCCAGAAGCTGCGTCGGGCGATCAGCGGCGAGGTGGTCTGCACGACGGCGTAACCGGCGGCGCTGAGGTGCTGGTCGACGAGTTCGTAGAAGCTGGCCGTGTAGAGCTTGCCGAGGGCGAAATTGGACGGGTCGGGGAAGTCGATGACGATGACGTCGAAGACCTCGGCATGCTGCTCCAGCCAGCCGAAGGCATCGGCATTGACGATGCGCAGCTTGGGCGACGACAGCGAATGGCCGTTGAGCGCCGCGAGCTTCGGCGTAGACGTGAACAGGCCGGTCATCAATGGGTCCAGCTCCACCAGCGTCACCTGCTCGACGCTCGGGTACTTGAGGATTTCGCGCACGGCCATGCCGTCGCCGCCACCCAGCACGAGCACGCGCTTCGGCGCCCCCTGKGCCGCCATGGCCGGGTGCACCAGAGCCTCGTGATAGCGGTACTCGTCGCGCGAGTGGAATTGCAGATTGCCGTTCAGGAACAGCCGCGTGCCGCCGCCACCATCGGTGACGACGATGCGCTGGTAGGCGCTGCTCTGCTTGAAGACGATGTGCTCGCCGTAGAAGCGTTCCTCGGACCAGCGCGTCAGCGCATCGGCGCCGAGCAGGGCGGCCAGCAGCAGCACGGCCGACAGCCCGCAGGCGATGGCCTGGCTGCGGCGCGCGCGCAGCTCGGCGCGAAAGATCCACAGTGCCCAGACCGCGACGGCCACGTTCAGCAGGCCGAAGGCGATGCCCGTGCGCACCAGGCCGAGCTGAGGCACCAGCACCAGCGGGAAAGCCAGCGCGACCAGCAGGGCGCCGAGGTAGTCGAAGGTCAGCACCTGCGAGACCAGGTCTTTCAGGCCGTAGCGCGCGCTGAAGTGGCGCTTCAGGATGCGCATGACGAGCGGGATCTCCAGCCCGACCAGGGCGCCGACGAGCAGCACCAGCGCGTAGAGCAGGGTCTTGAAG
>NZ_JBFUMO010001021.1:0-1155 GCF_054049355.1 Roseateles sp. P5_E11
CGCCTGGGCACCCTACCGTTCGGTAGCGGTTTGGTACATTTGGCGCAGCCTCGACCCGCTGCCTGTGGACTATTGAGGTCATTGTTCAACCACCCAGAGCGGGCCGCACGCCGGGACGCTCCAAAGCCGACAGACACCCGTCAAGGGATCAGCCGGCGTACTCACCGGACGAGGGGATCCATTGAGCAAAAAACATTTTCTGGAATTCGAGCAGCCCATCGCCGAGCTCGAGACCAAGATCGAAGAACTGCGCTATGTGCAGAGCGAGTCTGCGGTCGACATCTCCGAGGAGATCGATCGCCTCTCCAAGAAAAGCCAGCAGCTGACCAAGGAGGTCTACGCCAACGTCCTGCCCTGGCAGGTCTACCAGATCGCCCGCCACCCGCAGCGCCCGCAGACGCTGGACTACTGCTCGGAAGTTTTCACCGAGTTCCAGGAACTGCACGGTGACCGTCACTTCGCCGACGACGCGGCCATCGTGGGCGGCATCGCGCGCTTCAACGGCCAGGCCTGCATGGTCATCGGCCACCAGCGCGGCAGCGACGCCAAGGAGCGCACGCTGCGCAACTTCGGCATGCCGCGCCCCGAGGGCTACCGCAAGGCGCTGCGCCTGCTGAAGCTGGCCGAGAAGTTCGGCCTGCCGGTCTTCACCTTCATCGACACCATGGGCGCCTATCCTGGCATCGGTGCCGAGGAGCGCAGCCAGAGCGAGGCCATCGGCCGCAACATCCTCGAGATGGCGCAGCTCGAAGTGCCCATCATCGCCACCGTCATCGGCGAGGGCGGCTCGGGTGGTGCGCTGRCCATCGGCGTGGCCGACCAGGTGCTGATGCTGCAGTTCGCGGCCTATTCCGTCATCTCGCCGGAGGGCTGCGCGTCCATCCTGTGGAAGAGCAGCGAACGCGCCTCCGAGGCGGCCGAGGCCCTGGGCATCACGGCTCACCGCCTGAAAGCGCTCGGCCTGATCGACAAGATCGTCAGCGAGCCGGTGGGTGGCGCGCACCGCGACGCCAAGCAGATGGCGTCCAACCTGAAGCGCGCGCTGAGCGACGCACTGCGCCAGGTCAGCGACCTCAAGACTCGTGAACTGGTGGACCGCCGCTACGAGCGCCTGCAGGCCTATGGCCGATTCGGCGACACCAAGAACAGGTGATG
>NZ_JBFUMO010001022.1:0-1151 GCF_054049355.1 Roseateles sp. P5_E11
GCTTTGCGATGGGCGCCGGCGGYCTGATCGATGTGCAGTTGGGCACCCTGGTGGGCGGCTCCTTCGGCAACGACGACTGGACCGCCAACCAGTCCCAACTGCGCGTCGGCACTTACGCGACCTTTCGTGGGGTGGAGGCGAATGTGCGGGTCGACACCCTGAGCGGCGAGGGGCTCATTCAATCGGGTTACCAAGGTGCCGGCTACCGCAGTTTTACCTTCGGCGTGGCCAACGGCTCGGGTTCCTTCGAAGGGGTGCTGGCCGACACCGACACCGCCCAAGGCCAGATCGGCAACTTCACCAAGGTCGGCAGCGGCACCCAGACCCTCCTTGGCAACAACAGCTTTACCGGCACCCTGAGCATCGAGGCCGGCACCGTGCGTGTGGGCGAAGGCGGTGTGCGCGGCTCGCTGGCCACCCGCAGCATCGTCAACAACGGTGCCCTGGTGTTTGCGCGCAGCGGCGACATCGGCTATCAGGGCGTCATCTCCGGCAGCGGCAGCCTGCACCAGCAGGGCGCCGGCATTCTGCGGCTGAGCGGCAACCAGAGCTACACCGGCGCCACCAACGTCGAGGCCGGCTGGTTGGTGCAGGAGGGCGCATCGCGTTCAAGCGCCTTCAACCTCAGCGGCAGTACGGTGCTGGAGTTGCAGGTGAATCAGGGCACGCGCGACGGCGCAGTGGACGTGAAATTCGCCGGCAGCGCCGCCACGCTGAGAAAGACCGGCGCCGGCATGGCGGTTTGGACCGGGTCCAAAGCCGTGTTCGCGCTGGACGAGTTCAGCACCATCGACGTGCAGGGCGGCACCCTGGTCGGGGGGTCCTATGGCAACGAGGACTGGAGCGCCAACAAGAGCCGGCTGAATGTGGCTGCTGGCGCTACTTTTGAAGGTGTGGAAGCCAATGTCCGCGTGGACTCCCTCAGCGGCGCGGGCACCATCAAATCCGGTTTCAACGGCGCGGGCTACAGCGCGTTCACGATGGGCGTGGCCAATGGCTCGGACGTTTTCTCCGGCGTGCTGGGGGGCTCCGGCAACTTCGTCAAGGAAGGAACGGGCTTCCAGGGGCTGACCGGCGCCAACACCTTCACCGGCCGCCTGACCGTTCCTTCCTTGACGAAGTTGCCGGAGCCCCCCAGCACGCCGGAGAAA
>NZ_JBFUMO010001023.1:0-1151 GCF_054049355.1 Roseateles sp. P5_E11
GATCAGCGCAAAAATGGTGCGCCCGCTGGCTCGACGCGCCCAGGTCGCCTTCGCTCGCGAGCGTGGCCTGAGCCTGGTAAGCGCGGCCTGACGGCCCTCTTGACCGAAGCGCAGTAGCTCAGATGTTCGAGCACGTGGCGCAGCAACCCGAAGCCCACGCGCCACTTGGTGCCATCACCCGGGTCGATGCTGGCGGTGCGCTCGTTGATGCGCACGATGGTGCCGACCACCGTGTTGAGGTACTTGTCCTCGAAGGCGACCTTCTCGCCGCAGCGGAAGTCGTTACGCGTGGGTCGAGGTGCTGTGGGCACCGGCGCTGCTTCGGCTTGTCGCGCCGTGGCGTTGGGAGCTGGCGGCTCGATGGCCGCATAGGGCAGCTTCCACTCGCGACGCTCGCGCAGATCTTGCAGCGTGACTTGGGTGTCGCGCATGGCCACGACCTTGCCTTCACGCAGGCTGCCGTCGCGCCAGTCGAGGAAGCGCACGGTCTGGCCCAGGTGCATGTCCTTGCGTACCGCGATGATGCGTCGCGGGTCGGCCAGCAGGCGCTCGATCAGCGTGCTGAGCTGGAACAGCTCCAGGCTGCTGGCCTGGTGAAGGACGTCCAGCAGCCGTGGATCGATGCTCGGCCCGCTCATGCCGCCGCGCGCACTTCTTCGTCGGCGTCCTGGCTGGCGATGTTCCAGGGCAGCAGCTCGTCGATGCGGTTTACCGGATGGTCGGCAATGCGCTGCAGCACGTCGCGCAGATAGGCCTCGGGATCGAGCCCGTTGAGCTTGGCGGTCTCGATCAGGCTGTACATCGACGCCGCGCGCTCACCGCCGGCGTTCGAGCCCATGAACAGGTAGTTGCCGCGCCCCAGCGCCACGCCGCGCAGTGCACGCTCGGCGGCCGAGTTGTCGATCTCTATGCGACCGTCGTCCACGTAGCGCGTCAACGCCTTCCAGCGCGCCAAGCTGTAGCGGGCCGCCTTGGCCAACTCCGACTTCGTCGACACCTGAGTCAGCACCCCCTGCAGCCAGACGTGGAACTTCTCCAGCAAGGGGCCGGCCCGGGCCTGCCGCTGCTGGCGTCGCACCTCGGGTGGACTGCCGCGGATGTCCGCCTCGACGGCATACAACCCCTGGATGTGGCACAGCGCCTGCGCCGCC
>NZ_JBFUMO010001024.1:0-1145 GCF_054049355.1 Roseateles sp. P5_E11
GTGGTCAGCTCATCGAGTGCGGCGAGGTTGACGGCGCCCAGGGCCGCGATCTCGCGGTTGATGCGATCGATCTCGCCCTGCAGGCCGTAAAGCTTGACGGCGCCGTCTTCGATGGACTTGGCCAGCACTTCCAGGTCGACGGCCGCCGCTTCGAGTTGCTCGCGGTACTGCGCACCGCCGAGCTGGGCGGCCTGCTCCTCGAGCTGTAGCTTGGTGATGGCCTCGCGCAGCGGGTCCAGGCTGCGCTCGAAACCCATGCGCTGCTCGTCGGCCTTGCGCAGGCGCAGGCTCAGGTCGTCGTAGTTGGCGCGCACGGCGGCCAAGGCCTGCTCGCGTTCGACCTTGACGGCCAGCGCGTCCTGCAGCCCGGCTTGCGCCGCAGCGTCGTTCAGCGTGTCCAACTCGCCCTGCAGGCTGGCAGCCGAGGTCGCGACGGTGGCGATCTGCGCCTCTGCAGTTTCGATGCCACGCTGCAGCTCGCCGCGGCGTGCAGCCAGCGTCTGGGTTGCGAAGCGCGCCTCCTGAGAGCGGCGCTCCAGCGCGCGCAATTGCTCGCGCGCATCAGCCAGCTTGCGCTCGGCGGCGATGGTGCCGTCTTCCAGCTCCGCGTGGCGCTGCTGCGCGTCGCCGAGCTGGATGTCCAGTTCCTCGAAGCGGGCCTCGCCGACGGCGCGGCGCTCCTGCAGGCCTTCCTGCTGGGCGGCGATCTCGGCCAACTCGGCATCCAGCACGCTGCGGCGCTGCTGGCTGGCTTCGGCCTGTTGGGAGAGGCGCAGCAGCTCGACGTGGATCTGGTGGGCGCGGGTCTGCGCCTCACTGGCCTCGCGGCGCAGCGTCGTCAACCGTCCATTGGCGTCGTTGAACTGGTGCTCGATGCGGCTCAGCGACAGGCGAGCCTCGTCGGCGATCAGGTTCTGGGCGCGCTGGGCCGTCGTCAGCTGCTCGATCTCCTGGGCGCGTGCCAGCAGGCCGGCCTGCTCGGAGTCGGGCGCGTAGAAGGTGACCGAAAACTGGCCAACGGCGTGGCCGGCCGGCGTCAGGATCAGCTCGCCGTGCGTCAGCTTGCCGCGCGCGGCCAGCGCGTCATCGAGCGTCGGCGCGGTGTAGACGCCTTCCAGCCAGTCATTCAGCAGCGCGGACAGGCC
>NZ_JBFUMO010001025.1:0-1142 GCF_054049355.1 Roseateles sp. P5_E11
GTATTCGCTGGACGCTACCAAGCGCGGCGAATAGCGAATACCGGCCCCGGCGATCCGATGCTGCACGGCCAGTTGCGCCGCGAAGGCCATGAAGCCCTCGACGCCAACCGATGGCACATCGCGCGTGGGAGTTCTCAGTCTGGGATCGCACAACCTGGGCTTCTTTGACGGTGAGGGCTACCAGATCGTCCGCGTCATTGCGAGAGCGCTCGCGATGGAACTCCACCGCTGGCTGCTGCAGGCAATCCGCCGCGAGCTGCTGGCGCAGTCACGCATCACGCCACAGGAAATCGAACTGCTCCGGCACCAAGAGGCCGGTCACACCAGCAAGGTGATCGGCGCCGCGCTGAGCATCGAGGCGAAGACGGTGGACTGCAGGTTCCAGCGGTTGAGTGCCAAGCTAGACGCACCGGATCGCAGAACCGCAGCGCGGATAGCGCGTCTCTACGGTCTGCTCTAAGAAAGGCGATGCGGACTTCTATGGACTCGTTCGGACGCGCGGAGCTACAGCTTCGAAAGCGTGCTGCGGAACATCACATCAATGCCGAATGATTCATGAAGGCAACGCATCGCCACTCACTAACAATTAGCAGGAAATTCCACCGACAAATCTTGCGAACACCAAAGAAGGTAATGTCCTGAATTTTCCTGCAACATATTGAGCGCCAAAAATCGGGCGATATTTCTGTATTCAGCATCACACAAAGTGGAGCCAAAAACCATTGAGGGGCTCAAATCTTCGAATGACACCAGAACTTCCAAGAGCTGCGGAATCGGTGAATACACCAGATTGAATGACGCCTCACGCCCGTATAGCGGAATGCCTCTCAATTCCGCATACAGCGCAATTACCTGCTCCACCTCAAACATTCTTCTCCGAATAGATCGCGACGCTTCGGCAAACCCATCTTCCATGTCGGCGGGCTGCATCCCTAGGAACTCTCGCCGCGCGGCCACTCTCGCACTAAAACTAAGCAGTGAAAGAAAGCTTACACATACAAATCCAAACAAGGCCACTCTCAAGCGCAAATACAACTCCAGGTCGCTCAAAGGACTGCCTGTCGAAAACACCGCTTCATGAACCGCATTTAGGTCGCAGAATACCTCTTCGGCGATCCCAGCATCGCCGGACTGAATCAGCG
>NZ_JBFUMO010001026.1:0-1138 GCF_054049355.1 Roseateles sp. P5_E11
GGACACGAGCATGTCGCAGACCATGCTGAGCCGGTCTTCATACGGGTTCAGCGAGCACAGCCCGTTGGACAGCTTCTCGGGCAGCATCGGGATGACACGGCGTGGGAAGTAGACCGACGTCGCCCGTTCGTAGGCATCGGCGTCCAGCGGCTCGCCGGGCTTCACGTAGTGCGACACGTCGGCAATGGCCACCAGCAGGCGCCAGCCCTCGACGGCCTTCTTGCCACGCCCCTGCTTGAAGGGTTCGCAGTAGACGGCGTCGTCGAAGTCGCGCGCATCCTCGCCATCGATGGTGACCAGCGGCACGTCGCGCAGGTCGATGCGGTGCTTGAGATCGGCGGCGCGCAGCTTCTCAGGCAGCTTGGCGCTCTGCGTCAACGTTTCGGGGCTGAAGCGATGCGGCACGTCGTACTTGCGCACCGCGATCTCGATCTCCATGCCGGGATCGTCGATCTCGCCGAGCACTTCGACGACACGACCGACAGGTTGCGAGTACAGCGACGGCGGCTCAGTCAACTCGACAGCAACAACCTGCCCTGCGGTCGCGTTGGCGATGCCGTTCTTGGGGATCAGGATGTCCTGGCCCATGCGCCGGTCCTCGGGCGCAACCAGCCAGATACCGGACTCGAGCAACAGGCGGCCGATCAGCGGCCGCTTCTTGCGCTCGAGGATCTCGAGCACCTTGCCCTCCGGACGACCGCGCTTGTCGAAGCGCACGACGCGCACGCGCAGCCGGTCGCCGTGCATGACGGCATGCGTTTCCTGCGACGACAGATAGACGTCGGCGGCACCGTCGTCGGGGATCAGGAAACCATGGCCATCGCGATGACCCTGCAACGTGCCTTCGACTTCGCCGAGCAGGCCGGCACCTTCGCCCTTAGTCGACGGGTTTGAGTTCTTCAAGTTTTTAATGATATGATCCTTGCTTTCCTGAAACGGCCCAGGCACTTCGTTTGAAGTC
This sequence comes from Roseateles sp. P5_E11, assembly GCF_054049355.1. NCBI lineage: Bacteria > Pseudomonadati > Pseudomonadota > Betaproteobacteria > Burkholderiales > Sphaerotilaceae > Roseateles > Roseateles sp. P5_E11. The sequence continues at coordinate 962 of NZ_JBFUMO010001026.1, forward strand.
TTGAGCAACTAGCCCAGGTGGCGGAATTGGTAGACGCACTAGTTTCAGGTACTAGCGGGTAACTCCGTGGAGGTTCGAGTCCTCTCCTGGGCACCAAAACAAAAGACAAAAGGCCAGCACGCAAGTGCTGGCCTTTTGTCTTTTGGCGCCCAGGAGAGGRCTCKAAGGGCACGTCAC
>NZ_JBFUMO010001027.1:0-1138 GCF_054049355.1 Roseateles sp. P5_E11
GCACTGAAGCGTGTGGAACGGCTGTTCTGCCGCAACGAGCGCGCTGTGGTGCGAATGACGCTGTCGAGCGGCCACCCGATTGCGCTGGTACCCGTGGCGGCCATCCTGGTGGCCAGCATCCGCCTGCACTTCCTCGACGTGCTGCTGCATCTCGGCCGCAAGGGTGCGAACGAGATGCCTTGCTCGGCGCCGCACGTGAAAGGCCAGGAGATGGGCTGGTTCGAGCACGGTTCGACCATCATCGTCTTCGTGCCCAAGGGCTTTGACCTGGCCGAGGGCATTGCCCCGGGCGTGCAGATCCGCGCCGGCCAGGCATTGCTCAGGCTGAGTTGACCGTATCTGGTGCCGCGGCCTTCGCGGCTGCCGGCATTGGCAGCGCCACAGACACGGTCTTCGGCGCAGGCAGCATGCCGGGCAATGCCGCTTCGTCGCCTCGGTCGATGATCTCCAGCCGGCCGTCGAAGTGCTCGACGAGGGCTGTCRGGCTCTCCACCCAATCGCCGTCATTGCAGTAAAGGATGCCGTCGATCTCGCGGATCTCCGCATGATGAATGTGGCCGCAGACAACGCCGTGCGCACCGCGCTTCCTGGCCTCACGGGCAACGGCGTTTTCGAACTCGTTGATGTAGCTGACCGCGCGCTTGACCTTGTGTTTCAGATAGCGCGACAGGCTCCAGTACGGCAGGCCGCATTTGGCGCGGATGCGGTTGAACCAGCGGTTGACCTTGAGCGTGAACTCGTAGGCCAGGTCGCCGGCAATAGCCAGCCAGCGCGCGCACTGGATGACGCCGTCATACAGGTCACCATGCGTGACCCACAACCGCTTGCCGTCGGCCGTCACGTGCATGGCTTCCTCCATCACATCCACGCCGCCGAAGTTGTGCGCGAGGTATTTGCGCGCGAACTCGTCATGGTTGCCGGGGATGAAGATGACCCGTGTGCCCTTGCGTGCCTTGCGCAGCAGTTTCTGCACGACGTCGTTATGCGCCTGCGGCCAGTACCAGGAGCGGCGCAGCTGCCAGCCGTCGATGATGTCGCCGACGAGGTAGAGCGTCTCGCACTCGACGTCGCGCAGGAAGTCGAGCAGGGCCTTGGCCTGGCAACCGGGGGTGCCCAGATGCAGGTCAGAGATCCAGAC
>NZ_JBFUMO010001028.1:0-1138 GCF_054049355.1 Roseateles sp. P5_E11
CTGCTGCTTCGCGTGCCGGCTGCTGCTGGATTGGTGTGGCCTGCAGCAATCATCGCGGCGTTGTTGGCGCTTGTGCAGCTGTATGAGGCCGTCTGCCTCAACCATCGCTACAGGTTCACCACGTGGCGGTGTGCGCGCTTCATCGCGCTGCTGTTGCTCGTCTGGTTGGTGCTGAAGCTGGCGATGCCTGCCTGAAGCGGCAGGTCGTGCCTGGTGGCTGTCTAGTGGGATGTCTTCGGGCGGGCTGCCAACCAAGCGTCGATGTCGGCCTTGTACCAACCCACCGCGCGTGGACCCAACTGCACCGCACTTGGAAAGAGCTTGAGGGCCATCAGGCGGTAGATGGTCGAACGACCGAGGCCGGTCCGCTCGCGGACCCGCGGCAGCCGCAAGGTGTCGGACGGATCGGCATCGGTCTGGCCGATAGCGGACAGGGATTGGGTTGTCTGCACGGCTGGGCTCCGGTGGAGGGGTGACCAGAATCTAGGCTCGCGCTGGCTGCCTCCTGCCACTGGATTCGTGGAGAAAAGCCGCCGTCATGCTGCTGCGGCGGATTCACTGCTGCCATGCTTCGTGCACTGCCGCCTTTAGCATCCAGGTCTCGACGTGCTGGAGGTTCTGAAGCATGTGCTACTCGGCGCAGGTGTGGTCCGACTATCGAAAGTACGTGCGCGAGTTCCGCGCGCGTGTCGGCATCAAGGAGTTCCGCGATTTGTTCTTCAGGAAGGCCCAAGGCGCCCAGTTGCTGTGGCCCAAGGGCATGGAGATGGTCTTTGCGGATCCGCAGACCGATGAAGAGCGCGAAATCTGGGAGCTGATCCTGCAATGCCGTCGCAATGACGCGATGGTGTACGAAACGAACCTGTTCGAGCAGCGCAAGCGCGTGGCGGATGCACAGCGCAAGATCCTGGCTAAGCCGGACAAGCCCAACAAGGGCGCGCATGAGGATGTGCGGATCGGCAGCAACAAGATCCAGTGGAACCTCGACAAGATTGCCGACGTCCACCGCACCACGCCCATCGAGGCCGACTCACGCATCTTCCCGGGCTGGTATGTGCCGGTGATGACCGTGCTCGACGGCGAGCTGGTGGTTCGGCCCATGCGCTATCGCTGCCGGCCGGCCCGCGCAACGCCGAAG
>NZ_JBFUMO010001029.1:0-1132 GCF_054049355.1 Roseateles sp. P5_E11
TCGCAGACCAATGCGTGGCCACCAGTCCTGGCGATCGAACATCCGCATGGTGAAGCCATGCAGGCCATGGACCTCACTTCCCGCCTCCAAGGCGAGTTGGGGCAGACACCTCGACGCAGTTTCGGGTGTAAGACGTGAATAGTGCCCATTGACTCCGCACAAGGTCCGGAGCTCGCCGCGCGTGGTGGATCCAAAGAAGTCCTCATCCACCTCGTCGACCTGCCAGCGTGCGCCAAGCCGCTCGGTGATGAACTGCCGACGCAGCCAGTCGTCCACTTTCGGTGCATTGAGTCGCCCCATCGATTCCACGACAACGACGAGCACGCTGCCCTGCGGGTGCTCTTGCATCCATGCAAGGATGGCGCGGTAGGCCTTGGGATTGGGCAAGGGCTCCATCGGTCGAGCCGCGAGCGCATGAGTAACCCGCCAACTGGCATAGACGTTCCAGCCGGCGCTCCCGGCCAGGTTGATGCTTGAGCGTGCCCGATCCGCACCGAATCCGAAGAGCTGAGAACTGCCGTTCAGGGCGTCTGCGCCATAAAGCAAGGGCGCGGCGGCCAGCAGCAGCCAGGGCGCTTGACGCCCCCGGGCCGCCAGCCACGCCAGCAGGCTGATTGACACCGCGAGTCCAGCCAGGCCCGCGATGAGGGGCCAGGAAAGAATCTGCCGCACCTCCACCAGGCCGGCAAATTGAAAACTCGCCAGGAGTTCCGCCGGGGTGGCGAAGTGATAGGCCAGTGATGCGGATCGCAGCAGATCCAGTCCGAGCGCAACCACCAGGACCGGCAACCCTACTTGCCAGCGCCAGCACAGCAGCGCAGCCGCCAGGACCAGGTCAAGATTGAAGACCGGCCGCTGCAACGCAAAACCGGTGCCAGCGAGCCAGAACGGCATTTGGGGCAGGACCAGCATGCCCATGACCCACAGGAAGGCGCGTGGCGAGCGCAACGCTTGCGACCACGCGCTGCGTCGATCTCCAAAAAGAAGGCGCGTCATTCGCGCGAATGCGCGCACTGCAGCCCGCTCAATTGATAGAAGCCCTGAACCTGGGCGCGCAACGCCTGTTCGACAGCAGCACAGTCGTGCACAGGGTGTGCCAGCAAGGCCAGACCGGGCACGCGCAGGTCGTAAG
>NZ_JBFUMO010001030.1:0-1129 GCF_054049355.1 Roseateles sp. P5_E11
GGTGCGCGGTAGTCCAGGTGCAGGTGGTAGTCGGTGATGCCTCCGTCCCAGTAGGCGCCGCGCGGCGCGCCGGGCAAGTCGTGCTGGGCCTGCAGCCAGAAAGGGATGGAGMAACTCGCCAGCAACGCGCCGCGCAGGTTGGCGCGCGACAGATGCACCTCGCGGCTGGTGAAGTCGTTGAGCTTCAGCGGCAGGCGGTCGCGCGGGTCGGAGAAGACGACGCGCTCCAGGAAGCGGCCCAGCAGCGGGCGTGACATGGCGTTCGCCGCGAACGCGCCGAGGTAGCCCAGAGGCGTGCGCAGCTTGCCTTCTCGCGCCAGCAAGCCAGCGCGGCCTCGCGACGTGACCACGTGCAGGCGCAGCCGCGGGTGGGCCAGCACTTCGGCCTCGCGGCCCTCGAAGATATCGCCCAGGATCTCGCCGAAGCGCTTGCTGACACCCTCGGGCCGCGGGCGCTTCTCGCCGGGCAACACGTCGTACTCCTGTGTCACATAGGCCTCGGCCATGGTGTTGAACGCATCCGGCACGTCGCGGTGCGCCAGCGCAGCCGTGGCCATGCGCCAGGCACCGATGCTGGCGCCGACGAGATGCACCGGATGCTGGCTTTGCGGCAGCCATTCACCGAAGACGAAACGGTCCAACCCGTTGAGGATCAGCCCCTTGGGACCGCCGGCGGCAGCGGGAATCAAACCAATATCCTCGGCGCGCAGGCCGCGCTCGGCCAGCCGCGCTTTCGCGGCCGGGCCGGCAAAGACCTGCAGGGCGCCCGAGCTCATGCGCTGAAGATAGCCCGGATCAGAACTTGTGTTCCCAGTTCACTGCCCACCATGGCACCGGATCGCGACGGTTCAGGTTGTAGTCGGGCGTGCCGATGATGACGACCCGCGTGCCCTGTTGGGGCTGGAACAGGCCGTTGACGCTGACGCGCACGCTGTCCTGCTTGCTGACTTGCATCGCCGCAAAGGCGTCCAGCGAGCGCGAGGCCAGCGAAGTCTGGCTCTGCAGCACGCTTTGGCGTACGTCGAACTCTGGTGCGATCTGTGCGCTGAATCCCATGTTGATGGGCAGACTCTTGAACCGATAGTCCGCACCGAAGTTGAATTGCCATGGCTGCTGGCCTTCCAAACGG
>NZ_JBFUMO010001031.1:0-1129 GCF_054049355.1 Roseateles sp. P5_E11
GCCAAGGTCCAGCTGATCTCTCCCTTCGTCGGCCGCATCTACGACTGGTACAAGAAGTTCGCCGGCAGCAGTTGGGATGAGGCGGCGATGGCCGGCGTCAACGACCCCGGCGTGAAGTCGGTGAGCCAGATCTACGCCTACTTCAAGCAGCATGGCATCAAGACCGAGGTCATGGGCGCGAGCTTCCGCAACATCGGCCAGATCCAGGCGCTGGCCGGCTGCGACCTGCTGACCATCAGCCCCGATCTGCTCGCCCAACTTCAGGCCACCGACGCCAAGCTGGAGCGCGCGCTCGACCCGGCCAAGGCGGCGGCCGTACCCGCCATCCACCTGGACGAAGCCGCCTTCCGCTTCGCGCTGAATGAGGATGCGATGGCCACCGAGAAGCTGGCCGAGGGCATCCGCCAGTTCGCCGTCGATGCCGGCAAGCTCGACAAGCTCATCGAGGCCGCCTGACATGACGGCGCGCTGCGACCTGTCTCCCGTTTGGGCTGAACTGCAAGCCCACTACGCCGCGAGCGGTCGCGGCTTCGATATCCGTGAAGCTTTCAAGGCGGATGCGGACCGCTTCGGCGCGCTGTCGTTTGAAGCGCCCGAGGTGTTCGCCGATCTGTCCAAGAACCGCATCGACATGCCCACGCTGGCCCTGCTGCTGAAGCTGGCGGCCGACTGTGGCCTCGAGGCGCGGCGCGATGCGCTGCTGCGCGGCGACCCGGTCAACCACACCGAAGGCCGCGCGGTGCTTCACACGGCGCTGCGCGCGCCGGCAGGCAGCAAGGCACCGTTCAATGCCGAGGTGCAAGCATCTCTGGATGCGATGCTGGCCTTTGCCGAGAGCGTGCGCCGCGGCGAGCGGGGCGAGATCACCGACGTCGTGCACATCGGCATCGGCGGCAGCGACCTCGGCCCGGCCATGGTCGTGCAGGCGCTGCAGGCCTTTGGTCGTCGCGATCTCAAGCTGCATTTCGTCTCCAACGTCGACGGCCATGACCTGGCGCCCGTGCTGGCCGGCGTTGACGCAAAGCACACGCTGTTCGTCATTGCCTCCAAGACCTTCACGACGCAGGAGACGCTGGCCAATGCGCAAGCTGCCAAGGCCTGGTTCCTGGCCGCCGGTGGAACGGATGTG
>NZ_JBFUMO010001032.1:0-1126 GCF_054049355.1 Roseateles sp. P5_E11
GTATTTGTCGGCATGGATGGCGCCCAGCACCTGGGCGTTCCGGTCGACGAACCAGGCCTTGGCGGCGGCGATGTCGGCAGGCGTTTCCGTCACGGGCACGGACACGCCGCAGTTGTCGGTCAGGCCGACGACGGCGCCAGCGCCACCGAACTTGCGCACGGCACGCACGCCATGACCATGGCAGAGCAGCGCGTGGTGGTAGGTCTGGTTGACGACCTTGGCGCTTTCCTTGCGGCCCGGAGCCTTGCCGCCGGTGCCGTAGCCAAACAAGGTGAAGCAGACGATCTCGTTCAACGTGATCCAGTGCTTCACCTCCCCGGCGAAGGCCTTGACGACGGTGTCGGCATATTTCGCAAAGGCGTCGACGGTCACGCGCGACGTCCAGCCGCCGCGGTCTTCCAGCGCTTGCGGCAGGTCCCAGTGGAAGAGCGTCACCCAGGGCTCGATGCCGTGCTTCTTCATGCTGGCGAAGAGGCGGTGATAGAAGTCCAGCCCCTTCTGGTTGAGCGCGCCATCGCCGTTCGGGTAGATGCGTGGCCAGGCGATGGACAGGCGGTAGGTCTTGAACCCCAGCGAGGCCATCAGCGCGAAGTCCTCGTCGAAGCGGTGGTAGTGGTCGCAGGCGACGTCGGGCGTGTCGCCGTTGTGGACCTTGCCGGGGATGCGGCTGAAGCGGTCCCATACCGACTCGCCCTTGCCGTCCTCGAAGGCCGCACCCTCGAGCTGGGCGGAGGCAGCGGCGACGCCGAAGACGAAGTCGGCGGGGAAGGGGCTTTCGTAAGTCAGTACGCCTGGTGCGCTGCGGCGCTGTGGCGTGGCGGCCAGCGAAGCTGTGGCCAGCGCGGGCAACGCGGCGGCGGCGAAGAGTTGGCGGCGGCGCAGGGGGCGAAAGGAAGTCATCTGGATGGTCCTCGGTAGGCCGCACGTGGGGCGAAGGCCCGCCGCGGTGCGAGGGAATATAGGACCCGCTTCATTTCAGAGGATGCGACGTTCGCGGATCACATCGGCGTAATAGAGCGCCGACAGCTTSGGSGTGCGSACCTGCGTCTCGTAGTCGCAATGCACGATGCCAAAGCGCCGCTGGTAGCCGTCCTCCCACTCGTAGTTGTCGATGAAGCTCCACAGG
>NZ_JBFUMO010001033.1:0-1119 GCF_054049355.1 Roseateles sp. P5_E11
TCCATCGTCGCCGAGGACATCGGCAAGTTCCCCGAGGCCAACGTGGCCGAATCGCTGCAGCGCGTGCCGGGCATCATCCTGAACCGTGACGAGAGTTCGGGTGAGGGGCAGCGCATCTCCATCCGCGGCCTGCCGACCGAGTACACCGTCACCACGCTGAATGGCGCCCTCGTCAATACCGTGTCCACTTCCACCATCGGCTCGGCGGTGCGCGGTTTCAACTACGACGTGTTCGCGTCCGAACTGTTCGGCCGTGTGGACTTCTACAAGTCGCCGCTGGCGGAACTGAACGAAGGCGGCATGGGCGGCGTGGTGGACCTGCAGACGCCACGCCCCTTCGACAACCCCAAGCGCACCATCCGCTATGGCGTGACGGCGTCGTACAACACCACGTCCGGCAAGACGGACCCGATGGGCTTCGCGCTGTACTCCAACACCTGGGGCGACTGGGGCGCGCTGATTGGCGTGTCGCACGCCGCCGCCGTGAACAACCGCTCAGGCTTTGAGGCGACCGGTGGCTACAACAGCTCGGCCCGCGCCAGCCAGAGTCCCGTGAAGGGCAACTTCGCCTTCGCGCTGGACTACGACAGCCCGCGCGCCAACCTCGGCAGCTACACCCGCGCCCAGGTCGACAACGCACTGCTGCCCCGCATCTACCGCTTCTACGGTTCGGCCAATGACCGCACCCGCGACGGCCTGGTGGGCTCGCTGCAGTTCAAGACCCCGACGCTGAACTTCAGCCTGGACACGCTCTATTCCAAGCTGAAGAACACCCGCGACGAGATCTACTTCGGCCTGCTGATCCGCAACAGCCGTACCACCGACCGCACCAAGCCGGCGGGCCAGAGCGGCAACAACGGCTTCATTCCGCTGAACGTCAAGATCGACCCCGCGTCCAACCTGCTGACCGGCACCTTCGGCAATACGTCCTACAGCAGCGGAGCGACCTACAGCGAAGACGAAACCAAGTTCGGCTACGTGGCCGCCAATGCCCGCTGGAGCGTCAGCGACAAACTGGTGCTGACTGGCCAGCTGAGCACCAACAACAGCAAGGCGCTGAGCTACCAGGACACCCTGTCCGGCCAGATCTTCGGTGTCGACTCCACCATCGACTACGGC
>NZ_JBFUMO010001034.1:0-1117 GCF_054049355.1 Roseateles sp. P5_E11
CGTGTGAGGTGCGCCTGGACTATTTCAACCATCCTTTGCGGCGGAAGTAGATGAAGGGTGCCGCGACGGACAACAGCATCAGCACGAGGGCGAATGGGTAGCCCCAGCTCGACTCCAGTTCCGGCATATTCTTGAAGTTCATGCCGTAGATCGATGCGATCAGCGTCGGCGGCAGCAGGGCGACGCTGGCCACCGAGAAGATCTTGATGATCTTGTTCTGGTTGATGTTGATGAAGCCGACGGTCGCATCCATCAGGAAGTTGATCTTGTCGAAGAGGAAAGCGGTGTGTGAGTCGAGTGAGTCGATGTCACGCAGGATCTGGCGCGATTCCTCGAACTGCTCGGCGTTGAGCATGCGGCTGCGCATCATGAAGCTGACAGCACGGCGCGTGTCCATCACGTTGCGGCGGATGCGGCCGTTCAAGTCTTCCTCGCGCGCAATGGCCGACAGCACCTCGCCGGCGGCGGCGTCGGTCACGTCGCTCTTCAGCACGCGAACGCTGACGGCCTCAAGCTTGTCGTAGATGCCCTCCAGCACGTCCGCCGAGTACTCGGCGTCGGCGTCGTAGAGCTTGAGCAGCACGTCCTTGGCGTCCTCGATCAAGGCCGGAATGCGCCTCGCGCGCAGCCGCAGCAGGCGGAACACCGGCAGGTCCTCGTTGTGGATGGAGAACAGGATGTTGTTGAAGAGGATGAAGGCCACGCGCACATTGCGCGCCGACTTGCCGTCGGGGCCCTCGTCGCCCTCGATGAGGAAGTCGGAGCGGATGTGCAGCTCGCCGTTGTCTTCCTCGTAGAAGCGCGCCGATTCCTCCAGGTCCTCGTCGACGATGTCCTCGGGGATGGTCAGGCCGAAGCGGTCGCGGATCCAGCCCTTCTCCTCGGCGCTCGGGCTTTCCAGGTCGACCCAGACCGGGCGCGACTGGGCCAGGTCCTCGGCGGTTTCGATTTCTTCCTGGAACAGGCCGCCCTTGAGGCGCCCGTTGTCCAGCGTGAACACATTCAGCATGCATCGTCTCCTGGCAGCGCTGGCCAGACTGGCGGAGGACGACGGCGCAGCGCCRTCCGGGGTGGCGGGATTCAGGTCAACCGTCTCACTCCGGGCGGGGCCTCAGGA